>NZ_PDYL01000030.1:0-21609 GCF_002743035.1 Sporosarcina sp. P12(2017) | reverse complement strand
AAGCTTTACTCAAAGAGTCTAGTAACGATGGCGAAGAGGTCACACCCGTTCCCATACCGAACACGGAAGTTAAGCTCTTCAGCGCCGATGGTAGTTGGGGGTTTCCCCCTGTGAGAGTAGGACGTTGCTAGGCAAGCGAAGCCATTCCCTTTGGGGAGTGGCTTTTTTGTGTTTTATAATGGAAATAGATTGAATTGAGGATGATGTATTCGTACTTTACTCACTTATAGATCTGGGTTATTCGCTCTAATTATCATGATAAACGCTCTATTTTTCTGCTTAACTGCTCAATGTATAGGGGTAGTGCTCTATTGTTCCACTTAACTGAAGTTAGTATAGAAAGTGGACACGATTCGATGAGCATGTTTGTATTAAGAGATCAGACAAACTGAACGGAGAGTGTCCATATGAGAAAACGAATCGATGAGAAACTAAAACAACATCTCATTAAGTTGGTAGTAGAAGAAGGAAAGAAACAAACGGAAGTTTCTCGTGAGATGGACGTTCCGCTTAGCACACTGCGCAGATGGGTGAGTACCTATCGGAAAAAAGCGGCGGCCGAACTTGATGGCGAGGACTATCTGACACCAACCGAGCAGTTGAAGCAGCAGAGAGTGCTGGAGAAAGAGATTCAGGAATTGAAGGAAGAGAATGAAATACTAAAAAAAGCCATGCACATCTTTTCAAAAAACCCGCAGTGATCTATTCGTTCATTGAAGAACACCGGGAACAATACCGCGTAAAAAAGATGTGCACCATTCTTGGCGTTTCAACTAGCGGCTACTATAAATGGCGAGAGAAAGTGCAGACGGAGATGCAGAAAGTGAAAGAAGGAGCCTTCCAGAGTATCCAGAAGATTTTCTACGAAAATAGAGAAGTATATGGTAGCCCTCGTATCCAAAAAGAGTTAGCGAAACAAGGGTTTTATTTATCGGTTAAAACAGTCGCCAACTACATGAGAGAGCTGGGTCTATGCGCTACCGTTCCCTTTCACTATACGGTTACTACCCAGTCTAATCATGAACATCCGATGTATCCAAACCTGCTTAACCGCAACTTCCATACGGAGCAGCCTAACCAAGTCTGGGTAGTAGACATTACGTATATTTGGACAACGGAAGGCTGGCTATACTTAGCCACCGTGATGGATCTATTCTCCCGAAAGATCATTGGTTTTAACTTGGCAAATACTCTCGATAAGGGGCTACCTCAGCTCGCATTGGAGCGTGCATTTCATTTTCGTTCACCCGGAGAGGGATTGATTCATCATTCGGACCAAGGAAGCCAGTACGCGTCCAAAGACTATATCGCATTGCTTCAAAAGAACAAATGTAAGATCAGCATGAGTCGCAGAGGCGACTGTTACGACAACGCGTGTATTGAATCCTTTCACGCCACAATCAAAAAGGAACTCATCTACCGAAAGAAATTCAAAACGAGGAAAGAAGCAGAGACAGCCGTGCTAGATTACATCATCTCCTTCTATAACGAGCAACGCAGCCATTCGACATTAGACTATGTTTCACCTAGTTTATTTGAATCGATCTACAAAGAAACGGAAGGAAGAAACACTCAGAAACCACTCACAACTTTCGTGGAAGAACAGTTGGCCCTTTAACTGTTCTTCCATGAAAGTACAGCAAGCGAAGCGCGGTAGGCATTTCAAAAAAGAACACTCATTAATTCGTGTCCACTTTCTTGACAGAATACCATAACCGCTCAAAGAGTCACGACGAGCGCTCAAAGGCTCCGCGTAACCGCTCAAAGAGTTACGACAAGTGCTTAATCGACTCGCATACCCCCTCAAAGAGTCACGGCAATCGCTCAATCACCTTGCTTAACCGCTCAATGAATCACGGCACCCGCTCTATAACCCTGTTTAACCGCTCAATAAGTCACGTCCACCGCTCTACATACCTGCATATCCGCTCAATAGGTCACACCAACCGCTCTATCACCCACACAAACACGGCTACATCCACCTCCATAATGCTCTAAAAATCTTCAAACCAAACAGCATACTAGGTATTCTTTGCGTAGTCAGGTAAAATATACTAATAGAAAAGAGGCGATTCTGCATGACGACAGTTTACGATTTTACAGTGGAAACTACTAATGGAGAAAAGAAATCTCTGAAGGAATTTGAAGGAAATCCAATGGTCATTGTCAATACTGCGAGTAAATGCGGTTTCACAAAACAATTTAAAGAACTACAGCAACTGTATGAAGAATATAAAGATCAAGGGCTGGTTATACTGGGCTTTCCATCGGATAACTTCAATAACCAAGAATTTGATGATATTGATGAGACGATGAACTTCTGCCAAATGAATTATGGCGTGACGTTCCCCATGTTTGCTAAGGTAGATGTAAAAGGGGATGAAGCCGAACCTCTATTTACGTATCTTGCAGAACAGCAAAAGGGTGTATTGACAGAAGGTATCAAATGGAACTTCACGAAGTTCTTGATTGATTCTAACGGACAAGTAGTCGATCGTTTTGCACCCCAGACGAATCCATTAAAGATCCAAAAGTCATTAGATAAAATGTTCAGCGAATAATAGGAATAATGAGTTTATAAACTTCTGTCTTGACACGTCTCATTGACGCTGATAACCTTTTAATAATCTGAATAGACAATAGTAATTTTAGGAGGCAGAAAGTTAATGTGGGAATCAAAGTTTTCTCGTGAAGGTCTGACGTTCGATGATGTATTATTGGTACCGGCTGCGTCTGATGTATTGCCAAAGGCTGTATCGCTATCTGTGAACTTAACAGACAGCATCAAGTTGAATATACCTATCATCAGTGCGGGTATGGATACAGTAACGGAATCCAAGATGGCAATCTCGATGGCTCGTCAAGGCGGAATCGGTGTTATTCATAAAAACATGAGTATTGAAGAACAAGCTGAGGAAGTTGTTACGGTTAAACGTTCTGAGAATGGGGTTATTAAAAATCCATTTTTCCTTACACCGGAACATCAAGTATTTGATGCAGAGCATTTAATGGGTAAATATCGTATCTCAGGTGTCCCGATCGTTAATAACATGGAAGAGAAGAAATTGGTTGGTATTTTGACGAACCGTGACCTGAGATTCATCCAGGACTATTCCATTATCATTGATGAAGTCATGACGAAAGAAAACTTGGTGACAGCTCCTGTAGGAACTACACTTGAAGATGCTGAGAAGATGCTACAGCAATATAAAATTGAGAAGCTTCCGATCGTAGATGATAAAGGTATTCTTAACGGTTTGATTACAATTAAGGATATTGAAAAGGTTATTGAGTTCCCTAACGCTGCAAAAGACAAGGCTGGGCGCTTACTTGTTGGTGCGGCTGTTGGAGTCACGGTAGACACTTCTACGCGCATTGAGAAGCTTGTACAGGCAGAAGTCGACTTAATAGTCATTGATACGGCACACGGACACTCTAAGGGTGTTATTGACACAGTGAGAGAGATCCGCGGAAACTATCCGGACCTTGCGATCGTTGCAGGTAACGTAGCAACGGCAGAAGCAGCTGAAGCATTGTATGAAGCAGGTGCTGACGTAGTGAAGGTCGGTATTGGCCCTGGTTCTATTTGTACTACACGTGTAGTTGCAGGTGTTGGCGTACCACAGATTACTGCTATCTATGAGTGTGCAACTGTTGCGCGTAAATATGGTAAGACAATTATTGCAGATGGTGGAATTAAGTATTCCGGAGATATTGTCAAAGCATTAGCAGCTGGTGGACATGCGGTTATGCTTGGAAGCTTGCTTGCAGGTACTACCGAGAGCCCAGGAGAATCTGAGATCTTCCAAGGACGTCGTTTTAAAGTATACCGTGGTATGGGTTCTGTTGCAGCAATGGAAAAAGGTTCAAAAGATCGTTACTTCCAAGAAGATGAAAAGAAACTTGTCCCTGAGGGCATTGAAGGTCGTATGCCGTATAAAGGTCCATTGTCTGATACAATTCATCAGCTTTTAGGAGGAATTCGTGCAGGTATGGGATACTGTGGTTCGAAGGATCTTGAAGCACATCGTGAAAATGCACAATTTATTCGTATGACAGGTGCTGGTTTACTAGAAAGCCATCCACACCAAGTACAAATTACAAAAGAAGCACCGAACTATTCGGTACGTTAATTTATTATGTAAGGGACAGGGGGGATTTCCTTCTGTCTTTTTTTGTTGTTATATGAGGAATAATAAAATGTAAAGAAAAATAAGATGATTTCCATAGGGGAATATATGTTTTTTTGCCATAAGCATACCTGACCTACTGGGAATATGGTACACTAATTTTTGATATTGTGACGACGGGGGTAAGATGAGTGGAAAAAGTAACACAGAGATGGTTGGCGGTTTTACTAGTGCCAATGATGTTGTTGATGACGTTAGGTGTGCAGGGATCTGTAGCAGCAGAGGAAAGTGAATCTTCGCTTGACCTCCGTGTAAACGGTGCTATTTTGATAGATGCAGAGAGTGGAAAGGTATTATACGAAGAGAACTCGGATAAGCCGCTCGGCATTGCGAGTATGACGAAAATGATGACGGAATACTTGATGTTTGAAGCTCTTGAAGATGGAACAATTACATGGGATCAGGAATACAAAGTTACTGAGTATACGTATAAGGTTTCACAAGATCGTCGTTTAAGTAATGTACCGCTTCGTCGTGATGGATCTTATACAATCCGCGAACTTTATGAAGCAGTAGCGATTTATTCAGCCAATGCGGCAACTATAGCCATTGCCGAGTCGATTGCAGGATCTGAAGTGGACTTTGTCCATCTAATGAATGAAAAGGCTGAAGAACTTGGACTGACAGATTATAAATTCGTCAATTCTACGGGTTTAAACAACAGTGACTTACAAGGCATGCACCCAAGTGAGTTTGGTGAGAAAGATGAAAATGTTATGCCAGCACGTTCTGTTGCCAAACTAGCGTATCATTTATTGAAAGAATATCCGGAAGTACTAGATACAACAAAAATTGCGAAAAAGACATTCCGTGAAGGAACAGATGACGCGATTGATATGGTGAACTGGAACTTCATGTTGCCAGGCCTAGTATATGAATATGAAGGAATCGATGGTTTGAAAACAGGTACTACGGAATTTGCAGGACATTGTTTCACAGGGACTGCCGTACGTGATGGCCGACGTGTTATTGCTGTTGTAATGAATGCAGTGGATGATAAAGGCGTTGGATCTTATGAAGCACGTTTTGATGCTACTCGTGTGTTATTCGATTACGGCTTTAAGGAGTTTAGTGAAACAGAGCTACTTAAAGCAGGGCACCAGTTTAAGAAGCAGAAAACACTAGATGTTATGAAGGGCAAAGAGAAAAAAGTAGCCATTGCTACAAAGAAACCTATTAGTATGTTAGTTCGTAATGATGAAGTTCAAGACTATACAACTGAACTCGTATTAGATGAGAAGCTAGTGAAAAATGGACAAATCCAAGCACCAATTAAAAAAGGTACGGTTGTTGGTCATGTTAAGCTAGTGAAAAAAGATGGATCTGATTATGGCTTTATTGATGGGAAAGTAGTTGATACGGAAGTAGTCACGACTGAAGAAGTGAAGAAAGCTGGTTGGTTCTCGTTAACTATGGGAGCGATCGGTAATTTCTTCTCTAGTGCGTGGAATAGTTCTACTGGTTTCGTAAAAGGCTTATTTAATTAACTACAAAAAGACAGCGTACCTATTCAGGTACCGCTGTCTTTTTTATGTTCCACACATTAAGCAACCTCGGTATTGCTAGTTTGATATCATTTTCAGTTAATCCTCCGAATCCAATTAGGAATGAAGGGGGGGATTGATCGGGCATTACCTTATAGGTGTCTAGACCACGAACTTTAATTCCTGATTGAAGAGCTTCATCGATTAGTTCCTTTTCCGTTCTATTTGTATGTACGTGAAGCAAGATATGCATCCCCGCTTCATCACCCGAGAATGAAATGCTAGGTTCATACGATTTCAATAAATTTGTTAATGTATGCATTTTTCGACGATAGATTTTACGCATCCGGTTCAGATGGCGCGAGAATTGTCCATCTGCCATGAAACGTGCCAAGATATGCTGATCGATCCGCGGTACGGAAGAAGAGTAGGGGATGAAAGCCTGACGGTACGTATCCAATAGTCTTGGCGGCAACACCATGTAGGCGATCCGCATAGATGGCATAAGTGATTTGGTAAACGTACTTAAATATATGACATTTTCTCCTTTATCCATCCCTTGCAAGGAAGGGATAGGACGTCCACGGTAACGGAATTCACTGTCATAATCATCTTCAATTATGAAAAAGTCAGGATTCGATGCGGCCCAGTTCAAAAGAGCAGTTCTGCGCGCCGCAGACAGCACTGTACCGGTTGGAAACTGATGGGAAGGGGTGACGTAGGCTATTGAAGCATCAGACCGTTGTAGCGCCTTTACGTCAAGTCCCTCATGGTCGACTGCAATGGGTATCGTCATTCTGTAATTTTCGGAAAAGACGTGCTTCGTCATTAGATAGCCTGGATCTTCAATTGCATAGCGAGCCCATTTACCTAGTATCCGAATAATCAATGGCAAAAGCTGTTCTGTACCAGATCCAACAATAATTTGTTCAGGCGTACAGTCTACTCCCCGCGAGTGGTATAGATAGCGGGCAATTTCCTGACGCAACTCAATATCACCATGCGGGTCTCCAAGTAATAATAAGTGCGCATTCGATGCATCCATAATATCTCGTGCATATTTTCTCCACATGATGAACGGGAAGTTTTCCGTATCAATGGAACTTGGTGAAAAGTCGTAATGGACAGGTTTGGTTACAGGAGTCTCAGATAGGGTCTCTAATTTCACAGGCTGTACATAGGAGAGTTCCTCTAATGCTTGTACGAAATAGCCCTTTCGTGGTTCCGCCGCGATAAAACCTTCTGCTGTCAGTTGATCATAAGCCATTTCAATTGTTGTCTGGCTAACGCCTAGAAACTCTTCTAGTTGACGTTTGGAGGGGAGTTTCATGCCAACTGGGAACTTGCGGTCGATCATGTCTTGTTTAATTTGATTATATATTTGCTGGTAAAGCGGGATATTTGAATCTTTTTGAAGCTCAATAAAAATCATGTCCATAGTGAACCCTCTAATCTGACCATGTTGTTTAATGTCAAACTGGCTATTTTCATATGGTCAAATTCAATTATACTGAAAATAACAAAAAGGGGGAAATGAAATGAATTTTAATTATGGCGGCGTCATTATGGATGTAATCAATGCAGAGCAAGCAAAGGTGGCGGAAGCAGCAGGAGCTATTGCGGTTATGGCACTGGAGCGAGTACCTTCTGATATTCGAGCAGCAGGCGGTGTTGCACGTATGGCAGACCCACGAATCGTAGAAGAAGTGCAAAAGGCGGTATCCATTCCTGTCATGGCGAAAGCACGCATCGGTCATATTTCAGAAGCACGTGTATTGGAAGCACTGGGTGTGGATTTCATCGATGAAAGTGAAGTACTAACACCTGCAGACGACGAGTTCCACCTACTGAAAAGCGATTTCAGCGTACCGTTTGTTTGTGGAGCAAGAAACCTCGGCGAAGCTGCGCGTCGTTTAGGTGAAGGGGCAAAAATGCTTCGTACAAAAGGCGAACCAGGAACAGGAAATATCGTAGAAGCCGTGCGTCACTTGCGAATGATTAATGCTCAAGTAAGCAAAGTAGTCCATATGAGCAAAGACGAATTAATGACAGAAGCCCGCAATCTGGGTGCTCCATATGAGATACTACTAGCTATTAAAGAAGCTGGTCGTTTACCGGTTGTGAACTATTCTGCTGGGGGTGTGGCAACGCCCGCTGACGCAGCATTGATGATGGAACTTGGAGCGGACGGAGTATTTGTAGGTTCAGGTATTTTCAAATCAGAAAATCCGGAAGCATTTGCACGTGCGATTGTAGAAGCTACTGCTAACTACCAGGATTATGAGTTGATCGCTAAGTTGTCAAAAGGGATTGGCACGCCGATGAAAGGTTTGGAAATTTCGCAGCTTGCAGAAAGCGAATTGATGGCAATTCGTAGTTCATAATTTGAGATTTTGTTAGGGGATTAAAGACCGAGAATGTTAAACATCTAATCTGCTCGGGCTACGTCCAACCGTGAGCCAGCTTGCAAGGTACACTAGTTGTCTCATGGTCACGGCGGCCCGATAGTTGTGTCTACGCTATAGAGTAGGAACCAAGTTGAATCTTTCCAGAGTAGAAATTGTTTAGCATCGCATTAGTACCAAGAAATATTTCTCGGGAAAGTATCTTCTGTTCGGATTTCTATAAACTAAAAAAAGAAGCCTTACGCTTTTACATTTGCGATATTTATCATACAATAACGTACCATGTCTCTTGTCAATAGTCAGAAATTGTAGTATGGTATATCTAATTTCACATACATTACGATGATAGGAAGCAGTAGCGACAATGTTTTTTTTAGAGAGCCAGCGGGTGGTGAAAGTTGGTAGAAACTGTTGTGAATCCATCCTTGAGTAGCAAAGCCGAATCAGAAGGTTTTGCCGGTCAGTTGAGCCGATATCTCAAACAAGTGGGCTGGGCAATCAGTCAATTTGGGTGGCAACGCGGGTAGTTCTCGTCCCTATTTTAGGGGATGGAGGGCTTTTTTTATTGCTTTTTATTATCAGTGATGTAAATACAAGGAGGCGGATGGCGTGCTAGACAGTAAACTATTGCGTGCGAATTATGAAGAAGTAAAAGCAAAACTCAGTAAACGTGGAGAAGATTTAACCGACTTTGAAAAGTTTGGCGGGCTTGATGAGAAACGTCGCGAAATTTTATCAAAAGTAGAAGTGCTGAAAGCTGAGCGCAATGAAGTGTCACAGCAAGTAGCACAAATGAAGCGTAATAAAGAAGATGCGGATGAAGTCATCACAAAGATGAAAAAAGTCGGCGAGGAAATCAAAGCTTATGATCAAGAACTATCCAAAGTAGAAGAGGAACTGAATTATGTGCTTATGCATATCCCAAACATTCCGCATGATAGTGTGCCAGTAGGGGATAGTGAAGATGACAACGTAGAAGTCCGTACATGGGGAGAGATCCCAACGTTTGGCTTCGAACCTAAACCACATTGGGAAATTGGAACGGATCTTCAACTACTCGATTTCGAACGAGCAGCAAAAGTGACAGGTAGTCGTTTTGTGTTCTATCGCGGACTCGGTGCACGACTTGAACGTGCATTGATCAACTTCATGCTTGACCTTCATCAAGAAGAACACGGCTATGAGGAAATGCTACCACCGTATTTAGTAAACCGTACAAGTTTGACTGGAACGGGACAACTGCCGAAGTTTGAAGAAGATGCGTTTTTAATTGAAGAAGAGGACTACTTCTTGATCCCGACATCTGAAGTTCCTGTAACCAATTTCTATCGCGATGAAATCTTAGAAGGGGCTAAGTTGCCGATTGCATTCACAGCGTATAGTACAAATTTTCGTTCTGAAGCAGGGTCTGCAGGTCGTGATACGCGTGGCTTAATTCGCCAGCACCAGTTCAATAAAGTGGAGTTGGTTCGCTTTGTGAAACCGGAAGATTCATACGATGAGTTGGAGAAACTGACTGGCCATGCGGAAAAAGTATTGCAGTTGTTGAAGTTGCCGTATCGGGCTCTCAAGATGTGTACAGCAGATTTAGGTTTCACGGCGGCCAAGAAGTACGACTTGGAAGTATGGATTCCTACACAAAATGTCTACCGAGAAATCTCTTCTTGTTCTAACTTCGAAGATTTCCAGGCACGTCGGGCACACATCCGTTTCCGTCGTGAGCCAGGTGCGAAGCCTGAGTATGTTCATACGTTGAATGGTAGTGGTTTGGCTGTTGGTCGTACAGTGGCGGCAATTTTGGAGAATTATCAGCAAGAAGATGGTTCTGTTGTGATTCCAGATGTGCTACGACCGTATATGGGTGGAAAAGAAAAGATTGAAGCGCCTAAGTAAGTGGAAATGCGTTAACAATCTGTGTTCCACATAATCGACAGGTATGTCTCTTGAAATAGAAATACTAATTAGTGAAAAGAAGCCCTACGCTGACGAGTTTTACTCTAGGCGTTGGGCTTCCTTTTTTGCGGCTTTTCTTTTTTCTCTCAGTGTTCGAAAGAAGGTAGTAAGGAGTTGTCCGCATTCTTCACCGAGGACACCCTCGGTTACGAAGCATTCATGATTGAATCGGGAGTCGTTAAGTAGTTGATAAAAGGTATGGACGCAACCTCCTTTTGGGTCACGTGCGCCGTAGACGACTCGTGGAATGCGGGATTGTAGTATGGCTCCTGCACACATAGGGCATGGTTCGAGTGTAACGTATAGTGTAGTGTCCTCTAAACGCCAACTTCCAACCTTCTCACAGGCTATTTGGATGGCAGAGAGCTCGGCGTGTGTGACCGCATTTTGAGTGGTTTCACGCAGATTATGAGCCGCAGCAATTACTTCTTCTTTATGTACAATGACTGCGCCAATTGGCACTTCAGCCAGAGCGGCAGCTTTTTCTGCCTCTTCTATTGCCAGTCTCATGTAGTATTCATCATCTTTCATCGATTCATCACTCCTTAACAACAGTCTATCATGCAGAACATCAAAATCAATTAGCGAAATGTTTCACGTGAAACAGACGAGAGTAAAACAATAAACAACTTAATATAAGTCGCATTCTATATGGTCGAATATGATAAAATGGAAACGTAACAAATTGAAAGGGTGAGTGGTACATGTTTGTCCCGTTTATTGCGGTAGAAGGTCCGATTGGTGTAGGGAAGACTACGCTCACGGCAGCAATTGCTGAGACCTTTTCATATAATCAATTAAGGGAAATTAGCGGAGAAAATCCTTTTCTCGATCAGTTTTATCAAGACAAAGAAAAGTGGAGTTTCCAGACTGAAATGTTTTTCCTATGTAATCGATATGAACAATTAAAGCAAATCAATAAAGAATATATATCACAAGGGTTACCCGTGGTGGCAGATTATCATGTATTCAAAAACATGCTATTTGCACAACGTACTTTGGAGTCGAAAGACTTTGTGAAATATAAAGAAATCTATCAGATTTTGACGAGAGATCTTCCTATGCCAAATATCATTATTTCATTGTCAGCATCTATTCCTACATTGCTCAATCGAATCAATGAACGTGGTCGATCGTATGAAGCGGATATGGATCCTGATTATTTGTTGCAACTTTCGGAAGATTATCGTACCTATTTAACGGAGTTTGAAGCGATACATCCCGACATTCCAGTTATCCATGTAAACGGGGATGAAGTGGACTATGTGCGTAATCAAGAAGACATGGATGCAATACTAAGAAAAGTTTTCGAGGCGGTTCAGAAAGGTTTGAAACTAAATGAAGTCACCTAATATACCCCAAAATAGTGTCTTTGCAGTAGCCGGAATGGTAGGAGTAGGGAAGTCTACAATGGCACACGCGATTGCCGAAAGACTGGGCTTTCAAGAGTCCTTGGAAAATGTAGCAGAAAATCCATACTTAGAGAGATTTTATGATGACTTCGAACGTTGGAGTTTTCATTTACAAATCTTCTTTTTAGCAGAACGTTTTAAAGAACAAAAGCATATCTTTGAAAACGGTGGCGGTTTTGTACAAGATCGTTCCATCTATGAAGATGTAGGGATCTTTGCCAAAATGCACGCTGATGAAGGAACTATGGAAGCTGTCGACTTTGAAACCTATATGAATTTATATGAAGCAATGGTATTGACGCCATATTTCCCACATCCGAATGCTCTCATATACTTGGAAGGACCATTACCTGTCATTCTCGATCGTATTGAAATGCGTGGTAGGAATATGGAGCTGCAAACACCAAGAAGTTATTGGGAAGAGATGTACCGTCGCTATGAACAGTGGATTGAATCTTTTACCGCATGCCCAGTCATTCGGCTGAACATCGAAGAATATGATTTGTTAGGAAATGAAGCGGATATTGAGTTGGTTATTGAGAAAATTGCTCGGAAAATGAAAAAAACGACACCCCGTGTATAAGGAGTGTCGTTTGTATTAATGAACAGGGACTTCTGTAAAGAATTCCTGATATAGCTCTCGAAGGACAATGTTTTCATCTTTTTCTTGAATACCGAATACTAAACTGACTTCTGAAGATCCTTGGTTAATCATTTCGATATTTGCACCTGTTCGTGCAATAGCGGACGCAGCGCGTGCTGCCAATCCTCTTGCGTGGCGCATGCCTTCACCTACAAGTACTACCATGGAATAATCGCGTTGGAAATGTACGTCGTCGGGACATAATTCCTGTTCAATGCGCTTCACGATACGTGCTTCTTTTTCCGGTGTTAAATGTTCATCGCGAATAATGACAGACAAATTATCAATACCTGACGGTGTATGTTCAAATGGAATTTCTTCTTCTTCTAGAATTTGTAGTAAGTGACGTCCAAAACCAATTTCCAAGTTCATCAAGTATTTAGCAACAAAGAGTGTAGAGAATCCTTTATCGGCAGCAATTCCGACAACAGATTGAAGATTATGGTCACGGTCTCGTACAATCATTGTGCCGGGCGCACTTGGATTGTTCGTGTTCTTAATACAAACAGGAATCTTGTGACGAAATGCGGGTACTAAAGCTTCCTCGTGAAACACAGAAAATCCTGCATATGCAAGTTCACGCATTTCCCGGTATGTCATCGCATCGATTGCTCGTGGATTTTCAATAACTGTGGGGTTTGCTGAAAAAACCGAATCCACATCAGTGAAGTTTTCATAAAGTTCTGCATTTGTTGCTGCTGCTAGTAGAGCGCCTGTAATATCGGAACCACCACGGTTAAACGTACGCAATGTTCCGTCTTCTGTGTAGCCGAAGAAGCCTGGAAATACGATGATGCCTTCTTTATCACGTAGTTTACAGAGCTTTTCATTGCCTTCTGGAAGAGCACGTACACGTTCTGGACGATGGTTAACAAGTAACCCACCTTCACGTGGATTTACGTATTCTGCTTCGATGCCGATATGTCGGAAGTAAGCCGCAATCATTTTTGCATTATTGTCTTCCCCAGCAGCTTTCAAGCTGTCTACGTATAGAATTTCATCTGACTGATCTTTATTCAGGCGTCTAATGACATCTTGTTCGATTACTTGTGCAATTTCTGCATCTAGGCCGAGTCCTTCTGCAATTTCCTTGTAACGGTCCACAACCATTTGCAGTGCATTTGTTGTGTCTTCACCAGCAAGTGATATATTTGCCAAATCAATGAGCAAATCAGTTACTTTAATGTCGGAGGAAGTACGTTTACCTGGTGCAGAAACTACGACGATTTTTCTTGACGGGTCGGATGCGACAATATCGACCACTTTACGGATTTGTTCCGCGGATGCGACGGATGTTCCGCCAAATTTACAAACTTTCATTGAATACCAAATCCTATCCATTTTGAGATTATCTATCTATTTTTAGAAGATTCGTGAAAACAGGTTGTTATTAAAGGCAGAATTCTCTATAATTGTCCTTATACGAAGAACGATTGTTTTTTCATAGTGTACATATAGTTAGGAGAATCGTCAAATGAAAAATGAGAAAAATGAAATTAATATCGGTTTGCTAGGTTATGGAGTAGTGGGAAGCGGTGTGGCAACAATCTTGCATAATCACCAAGATGACCTGCGACACAAGCTCGGCGTTCCTGTGTCTATTAAGAAAGTCCTTGTTAAGAACTTGGATAAAAAACGTAATGGCGTAATACCTAAAGAAATGTTCACTACATCACTCGAAGAAGTGTTAAACGATCCTGAAATTGATTTGATTATTGAAGTGACAGGAGGTTCGTCTGAAGCAATTCGACGTGCACTTGAAGCAGGTAAGGGTGTTGTCACTGCGAACAAGGATGTCATGGCGGAGTCGGGACCTGAATTATTAAAATTAGCAGATGAAAATAAGTGCGACCTATTATATGAAGCGAGTGTAGGTGGTGGTATTCCACTAATCCGTACACTGGAAGATGGATTAGCGTCCGATCGAATTACTGCCTTGACTGGAATCGTCAACGGAACGACTAACTTCATTTTAACAAAGATGAAGCATGAAAATAAGACTTATGAAGATGCATTAGCGGAAGCGACAGAATTAGGCTTTGCGGAAGCTGATCCTTCAGCAGACGTAGATGGTATTGATGCAGCGCGTAAGATGGTTATTCTCGCGTCTTTATCTTTTTCCACAGAAGTGCATCTTGACGATGTATTTGTCCGTGGTATGAAAGAGATTGCAGACGGAGATCTTCAGCTTGCGGAGCAATTCGGTTACACAATTAAGATGACGGGTTCTGCTAAAAAAGATGAAGAAGGAATTGAAGTGGCTGTTGAGCCAGTATTTGTTCCTAACTCTCATCCTCTTGCTACAGTTAATAATGAATTCAACGCAGTGTATGTGTACAGTGATTCAGTAGGCGAGACAATGTTCTACGGCCCCGGAGCCGGCTCATTACCTACAGCGACTTCCGTAACAGGTGACGTAGTGGCCGCTTGTCGCAATATTTTGCTAGGCGTGAACGGTAAGAGAATGCACGCACCGCAATTTGAGCGCAAGGTAAAATCAGATGATCAGAAGCATGCCCGCTATATCCACCGTATTACCGTACGTGATGAAGTGGGTGTGTTGACGGAATTGACATCTATTTATAGCTACCACAAAGCAAGTCTAGCGACTGTTGTCCAAGATTCCGATTTACATGAGGAAGGCGCAGATTTGATCTTTATTACACATAAAATTTCTCGTCAACAGCATTTAGATATTTTAGCAGACTTAAAAGATACACCTGCGGTCATTGACATTTCTAGTCATTACCGTGTGGAAGGAGAATAAGGAATTATGAGAAGATGGAATGGATTGATCGAAGAATATAAAGAATGGTTGCCGGTGACAGAGAATACTCCTGCATTAACACTGCAAGAAGGAAATACACCGTTAATCCATCTTGAGAACTTATCAAAGCAGTGGGGAATTAATCTGTATGTAAAAACAGAAGGCACAAATCCAACTGGTTCATTTAAAGACCGCGGAATGGTAATGGCAGTTGCAAAGGCCAAAGAAGAAGGAAAAACAGCGTTGATCTGTGCTTCAACAGGTAACACTTCTGCTGCAGCTGCTGCATATGGTGCGCGTGCAGGTATGCGTACAATTGTTGTTATTCCTGAAGGCCGTATTGCACTGGGCAAGCTGGCACAGGCAAAAATGTACGGAGCGGAAATTGTAGCTATCGAAGGAAACTTTGACGAAGCGCTTCGTATGGTACGTGAACTAGGCGAAGGGAAAATTGCGTTGGTAAACTCCGTCAATCCTTATCGTCTTGAAGGACAGAAGACGGTGGCATTTGAAGCAATTGAACAACTCGGTAAAGTACCAGATATCTTCGCTTTGCCTGTTGGAAACGCAGGTAATATATCTGCAGCATGGAAAGGTTTCAAAGAATACGCAGAGAAAAAAGGCACGGGTACACCCAAGTTACTAGGAGTGCAAGCAGATGGTGCAGCACCCATCGTCTATGACCGTGTGTTCGAAGAGCCTGAAACAGTGGCAACAGCAATTCGTATTGGAAACCCTGCAAGCTGGCACTTAGCGACTCAAGCACTCGAAGAATCAGGTGGAGACATCTTGTCCGCTACTGATGAAGAAATCCTTGAAGCATATCAATTACTAGCTGCAACAGACGGGATTTTTGCAGAGCCTGCGTCTTGTGCAACCATTGCAGGCATCAAGAAACGACTTGATGCTGGATTAATTGAAAAAGGAACGACAATTGTTGGAATCCTAACAGGTAATGGATTAAAGGATCCTGAAACAGCAATCAATGTCAATGCACATAAACCCATGATGACAAATGAACAGTTCAATAACTTCTTGAAAGAATTGAAAGAGGGGAATAACTAATGACGGAAGCCGGTTTTTCAGTGACCGTGCCAGCCACAACGGCTAATCTCGGACCCGGCTTCGATCATTTAGGTCTTGCCCTTTCACTTAACATGAGGATAGAAGTCGCATCGGCTGACGCGTGGTATGTTTTGTATCAAGATAAAGAGTATGCTGAACTGCCAACGGATGAAACAAATCTAATCGTACAGACCATCCAGCATGTAGCGTCGCGGTATGATCAAGTCATTGCCTCACAAAAGTTAGTAGTACATTCAGATATTCCTTTAGGAAAAGGCCTAGGCAGTAGTGCAACTGCAATTGCAGCGGGTATTGAAATAGCAAGTGAACTGGCAGGTTTGCAATTGTCTCCAAAAGACAAGTTGCGGATCGGCAGCGAATTAGAAGGACATGCCGATAACGTCACCGCTGCATTAATTGGGGGAATGACAGTGTCGTACTTCACTGATGATGAGATGGAAGTACTGACATTCCCAGCACCCCCGATCGGTGTTGTCATCCTAGTGCCACCAGTAGCTTTAAAGACAGAAGCTTCACGGGGATTGCTGCCTGAGCAACTGACACATAAAGTAGCAGTACGCGGAAGTGCAGCGGGCAGTGTGATGACCGCTGCTATTGCGCAATCGGATTGGGTGACGGCGGGACGTATGATGGAACGGGATCTATATCATGAACCCTATCGCAAAGTTGGATTCCCTAACTTTGATGAAATACGTTTGGCTTGCAAGGAAGCAGGTGCGTACGGCATGACAATCAGCGGCGCGGGACCTTCCCTTTTTGTAGCAGTACCACCAGGAACAGAGCAACAAGTGGCGGCTTCATTAGAACAAAGCTTTCCACATTACCAAGCACTTGCACTGCAGCCGGCAGAGACAGGTGCATACATCACAAAATAAAAACAGCGCCAGGACTGATTCAGTCACTGGCGCTGTTTTATTCGTTATGGATGAATATCTAGTAAGGTTTTTATTTTTAGGCAATAAAAAAACGTTACATCGAGTAACGTGTGCAGTCAAAATATGGCGGAGGAAGAGGGATTCGAACCCCCGCGGGCTTTAACACCCCTGTCGGTTTTCAAGACCGATCCCTTCAGCCGGGCTTGGGTATTCCTCCGTATCAGACAAATAATATCTTACCATGTCATTTTTAAGACGTCAACCATTATTTTTTCTTTTTTCTTTGCGACGGTAAATGAAGCGCCAATAATAGAAACTCATCAAGGCAACGGTCTGTATTAGAGCGGCATACATGAAATTGAAATCCGAACTTGAGAAAATAATCACCAATAAGCCGAGCAAGACAGCAGGCAAAACAATGGCTGCATAGACGCGTACTTCGGGATTACGGAAACTGAGCTCATACAGTTTAGTTGGATCCACGTTATTCACCTCATGCTTTTCAATTAGTATACTATCCTATATGGACGAATGAAAAGTTTTTTTGCTTTTTATGCAGTAGAGTGTTGAAACACATTCTAATAAATCCAAGGTTTACCGTTGCAATCATTATTAACTATGGGTATAATAAGAAATGCCGTGCTAGGTGGGGAATTAGCGGTGCCCTGTAACTTGCAATCCGCTCTAGCAAGACTGAACTCCTTTTCCGAGGCTGTCCGCATGTAGGGTCTGCCTTTTGCACGTAGTGTTGACGTCTGGGTCCTGCGCAATGGGAACCCATGAATCATGTCAGGTCCGGAAGGAAGCAGCATTAAGTGGACTCTCTCATGTGCCGCGGGGTAGCCTAGGCCGAGCCAACGACAAGAGTAACGCTTATGTGCGGCAGTCGAAGAAAGGTGCACGGCATTATTTCAATAATTCACTCGTCCATTTTACTATGGACGAGTTTTTTATGTCCCTTAAATAGTGTATACTTCAAAATAGTACGCATAACTGAAAGGGAGCGATTTACATTGTCTGAGAAAAAAATGAACGTTGAAAGTTTCAATTTGGATCATACGAAAGTGAAAGCACCTTATATTCGATTAGCGGGAACTACAGAAGGAAAGAACGGCGACAAGATTTTGAAATATGATATTCGTTTCTGTCAACCGAATACAGACCACATGGAAATGCCAGCGCTTCACTCATTAGAACATATGATGGCAGAATTCAGCCGTGACCATTCGGATCAAATCGTCGATATCAGTCCAATGGGTTGTCAGACAGGTTATTATTTAGCTGTAATCAATCATGATGACTATAATGACATTCTCTCTATAGTAGAGAAAACATTAAACGACGTACTGGTAGCAACAGAAGTACCGGCGTGTAATGAAGTACAGTGTGGCTGGGCGGCAAGCCATAGCCTTGAAGGTGCAAAAGAAATTGCACGCACAATGCTTGATAAGAAAGATGAGTGGACGGAAGTATTTGCGTAATTTAACCAAGCGATACACGGTCAAAAAATTGTATTTCATGTTATAATAGAAGTATTACGCAATCGGAGAAAAAGGGGGGAAATGCAGTTGATTTATCAAGCACTATACCGCGCTTATAGACCGCAAGCTTTTGGTGAGATGTCAGGTCAGCAGGCGATCAAGCAAACTCTGCAAAATACCCTTCTCCATCAGAAGACGACGCACGCTTATCTGTTCTCAGGACCTCGTGGAACGGGAAAGACGAGTGCGGCGAAGATTTTTGCAAAAGCACTAAATTGTGAAAACGGCCCAGCGGCGGAACCATGCAATAAATGCGAGACATGTAAAAGCATCACAGAGGGATCTAACACAGATGTCACTGAATTTGATGCGGCATCCAATTCACGCGTAGAAGAAATTCGCGACATTATTGAACGTGTGCATGTGGCACCTTCTAATGCACGGTTTAAAGTCTATATTATTGATGAAGTGCATATGCTGTCCAATTCAGCTTTTAACGCATTGCTGAAGACGCTGGAAGAACCTCCTGCCCATGTCGTATTTATTCTGGCGACTACGGAACCTCATAAGTTGCCGCTCACTATCATTTCCAGATGTCAGCGATTTGATTTCAAACCGATTACGGCACCTGAAATCATTGAGCGAATGGAAAAGGTTATTGGGGACATTGGTGTTACTGCGGAGACTGGAGCATTGCGCGCAATTGCACAAGCTGCGACAGGCGGTATGCGGGATGCGCTTAGTATGCTTGATCAAGCCGTATCGTTCAGCGGAGACGAGTTGACTACAAGTGACGCGCTACTCGTGACTGGAGCAATTGGTGAAGAAATCTTTTATCAGCTAGCACAATCAATTCAAGCAAAAGATGCGGGATCTGCATTGTCTTTATTGCACGAACTGATTGCTGAAGGTAAAGATGTCGGCAGACTCGCTGAAGACATGATTACTTTCTTCCGTGATATGTTACTGCTTGGCACGGCGCCTGAATTGACAGATCTTCTGGAATTGATTTCAGACGGTGATAAATTTCAAGAGCTTGCCCAAGAGTTTCATTCGGATGAATTGTACCGGTATATCGATATCCTTTCAAAAACACAACAAGAAATGCGTTTTTCTAATCACGGGAAGGTCTATATTGAATCCGCTTTATTAAAAATGATTCATTCCGGGGAGCAACGACAAGTATCCACTTCTGCAGTTGATCCTGAAATGGCTCAGAAGCTTGCGGTGCTAGAACAGACTGTTAGACAACTACAGCAACAACTAGCAACAGGGGCTGTGCAACAAGCCGCTGAGCCACAAGCGCCGGCGAAAAGGGCCGCTTCAACTGCTTCCAGATCTGCCAAAGTACCAACGGGTAAAATTGTAGAGGTATTAAAAGCGGCAACGAAGTCCGATATTCAAGTGATTCGAGAGCAATGGGCGGGCATGATGCAAAGTATGCAACGCTCACATGCAGCTTTATTAGAAGAGACGGAGCCTGTAGCGGCATCAGAGAAGGCTTTTGTGCTAAAATTCAAATATGAAATTCATTGCTTAATGGCTTCTGAAAATGCTACATTACAAGCAGGCTTATCGGATGCGTTACTGCGACTGACAGGTAAAGGCTATGAAGTGGTCTACGTAGCAGAGGAAAGCTGGTTGGAAGTTCGTGCTGATTTCATTCGGAAAAGTGGATTAGCCAGTCAGAAGAGTAAGGAAAATCCTCAACAGTTTGAAGAGGAACAACCGACTTCAGCGTTTATGGAAGAAGCATCGATTGAAGATGCTGATCCACTCGTAACTGAAGCTGAGAAAATGTTTGGAAAAGATTTTATTACAATAGAAGAGTAATTTACTAAGGAGGAATTATTTATGCGTGGAGCAGGGAATATGCAAGGTATGATGAAGCAAATGCAGAAGATGCAAAAGAAGATGGCAGAGGCACAGGAAAACTTAGGCAGTGAGAGAATGGAAGGTACAGCTGGTGGCGGTATGGTAAAGGTAATCGTCTCAGGCCATAAAGAAGTACTTGAAGTTATTATTGATCCGGAGGCGGTAGATCCGGAAGACGTAGAAATTTTACAAGACTTGATTGTGATCGCTACAAATGAGGCGATTGCAAAAGCAGAAGAAATCACGAACTCCACAATGGGCCAATTTACAAAAGGAATGAACTTGCCCGGGATGTTCTAGGAGGTTGTATAATGCATTATCCTGAACCTATATCTAAATTAATGGATAGTTTTATGAAATTGCCAGGCATCGGCCCCAAAACTGCGGGTCGTCTGGCGTTTTTTGTATTAAGTATGAAAGAAGACACTGTGCTAGATTTTGCCAAAGCATTAGTCGATGCGAAACGTAATCTCCAGTTCTGTTCAGTTTGTGGTCATATTACAGATATCGATCCATGCTATATTTGTCAGGATCAATCTCGTGACCGAACGACAATTTGTGTCGTACAGGATCCGAAAGACGTGATTGCCATGGAGAAGATGCGTGACTATCGCGGTTTGTACCATGTATTACAAGGTGCTATATCTCCGATGGACGGTATCGGTCCGGAAGATATCAATGTTCCCTCGTTGTTAACAAGACTTCAGGAAGACGAAGTAGAGGAATTAATTCTTGCGACGAACCCTACTATAGAAGGAGAAGCAACAGCCATGTATATATCAAGGCTTGTCAGGCCATCCGGAATCACGACTACACGTATCGCCCACGGCTTACCTGTAGGTGGAGATCTAGAATATGCGGATGAAGTTACATTGTCCAGAGCATTGGAAGGTCGTCGAGAACTATAGAAAAGAATTGAAAGATAGACAACGAGTGGACTAATCCTCTACAGAGACGCATATAGATAAGTATCTATGAGATAGAAAGGGCGTTTTCTGTGAGAATTTTAGTCATAGCTATACTAGGAGTCGTATCATTACTGCTGTTAAGTATGAGCCGAACCACTCTTGAAAAAAACATGGAGCGCTTATCGGTTTTTTGGTTTAGATTAGCTTTTGCGTTCTTTATTCTCTTCTTAATGAACATAGCCGGTGGATTTATTGGCATTTACGTACCTGTTAACATTGCATCTGGCATGATCTTAGCGATACTAGGAATCCCTGGATTCGCGGCGCTATGCGGTTTCGCCATTCTTTTTTAAAAGAATGGTGAAAAAGCTTGCATTCTCATAAATGGGGTGTTATATTTATAAGCGTCGCATCAAGCAGTTGCGAAAACATCAAACTTAACAAGAATTAACAAGAAAAACTTTTTAAGTAAAAGTGTTGACAACAAAACGATGAGATGTTAATATAAGAAAGTTGCCTCTTACGAGAGA
>NZ_PDYL01000029.1:0-23991 GCF_002743035.1 Sporosarcina sp. P12(2017) | reverse complement strand
GAAGGGCTTGCTCTTCAGAAAGCTCTGTCAGTAACCATTCATCCAGAATTAAGAGATCAATTTTCTTATATTTTTGAATGAGTTTGCGGAAACTACCATCAGCTTCATATTTTGCTACAGCTAATTCATCCAATAATTCTGGCAATCGGATATACTTTACTTTATAAAATTGGCGACAGGCATGTATTCCAAACGCGTTGGCTATCCAGGTTTTGCCGTTACCTGATGCACCCATTAAAATAATGTTGTGGTGATTCTGTACATAATTCCCCGTGACTAATTCTAAGATGAGACTCTTATCTAGTCGGCGATCTGGATGGTATTCAATGTCTTCAATGGCTGCCGTTGGATTTCAAAAGTTGCCTGTTTAATCAGTCTTTCCAATCGGTTAGATTTTCGACGGTCGTATTCATAGTCAACCAGAAGGTTGAAACGATCATCAAAATCCATTGCTCGATAATCTTTGTTCTGGCTCTGTTGTTGATATAGTTCTACCATGGCTACCATTTTCATCTCAGTTAATTTACGTAATGTTTCTTGGTTCATCATTTGCTTTCCCCTCCAAAGTATTTAGCTCCACGGGTAAAGCCGTGGTTTTCTTGTCGAATGATTGGGTTATTGTCTTTTGGCTTGCGTTTATTCCGCCTATCCAAAATCCCTTTTAACACAGGTATGGTCGGATTAGTGGAGATTTCCAGTAATGTTTGGATTGCCGCTTCCAGCACTTCCTTTGTATGCTTGGTGGAAACATTCCGTAACGAGCTGAGAATGGTGAGTGCTTTCTTTTCTGGATTTTGCTTTAGAATATGGGCAACCAAACGATCCATAGAAGGTCCGACGGACTCTGCCCATTTTTGATTATTCTCTGGAGTGTGCTCTAGATAGGATCGATGATTATCGGGCATATGATCTGGGTTCGTAGAGAACTGTCCCACTCCCTCACGCAGCCTTTTGTGAGATGTAATTCGCACTTCCTTAAAGTACACTTCAAGTAGATCCGTGGATAGTCGCACATCGACCTGTTCACGGACATATTCATACGGAACGGAATAATACATGCGTTCAACCTGGATGTGGTAGTTCAGTTGAACTTTCGCTGTTTTCCATTCCGCGAGTTTGTAACGGGTTGGAGGAAGTGGCTGAAGGTGAGATTTCTCCTCTTCCTCAAATACCTTTATCCGTGACCCCGGACGTTTCTGAAAATCGATTTCGTTGATTTCTTCTAATTTCTCATGGATTCGTTGATTAAGATCATCTAAATGAAAGTATTGATAGTTTCGTAAAGAGGCAATAATTTGGCGTAATATGAATCCAACAGTTCCTTCTACACTGGCTTTATCTTTATGTTTCCGAACACGACTGGGCACAATAATTGTCCGATAGTAATCTGCCAGTTCGCGGTAGGCTTCAATGAGAAGCGGCTCTACTCGTTGGGCTTTAATCACGCCTGTTTTCAGATTGTCAGGTACCAGAGTTTCAAGAACTCCACCAAAATATTCATACGCTCGTATGTGAGCGGACAACCAATTAGGTGATTTCATGTCCAAAAAGGCCTCAACATAGCTGAATTGGCTGTAAGGCAAGGTCGCAATAAAGACATAGGCCGGAATTTGTTCACCTGTAAAGCGATCGGTTACACGCAGGGTAGAACCTGCCCAATCTACTTCCATGATTTCGCCTGGCTTTCTTCGAATAGGCATGGTCAATTTATACTTCCTAGCGTATTTTCCATACTGTTCGCAGAAGGTTCGATAAGCGTAAGTGATTTTTCCGCCTTCACGCGCCTCTACCGCATATTCATGATGCAATAAAGCCAGTGTGACATTCTTTTTTGCAGCTCTTTATGCACCTTCTCCCATTTGACGGGGAAGTACCCCTTCTCGCTTGCCAGCTTCTCCGGAAACAGTAGCTCCTCCAACCATCGGTTGGTCGTCGTGTCGTTCAAACTTTCCAAGCTGTGTTGCTTAGCCCGGCGAACGACATCGGAAACCGTATTTCGGGAATGACCAGTGCTCGAACTAATCGTGCGCTGACTGATCCCGTCGAAATACAGTTCGAGGATTTTACGACAATTAACCATAAATCACCTCCTGTATAATAAAATTGTCATGCTTGTACGCATGCGATTTCAATTATACAGAAGGTGATTTAATTAGTAGGGTGGCTCTCTTGTCCGCATTCACTGGCTCAATCGTCCGCACCGGGTGGCTCAAAATTCCGCAGAGGTGGCTCAATTCATATGCAATAATCAATAAAAGTGGCGGGCCAAAAAACCTGGATATCATGTATAAGCCGGAAGAGTTTTTGAAAATCTTTGCTGGATGGCGCATTATTCATTTTTTCATTGGAGAGGTTGCCCGCCACGAAGGAGAACTCCACAATGGACTGTCACATGTTATCCAATTTGTTGGCCAAAAACCAAAGGAGTAACAGAATATAAGTGAAAATATTAGGTTGAAAGGTATCTCATTCTAAATAATCAATAATAAAAAACGACCCGAAAAATAAATATGGGTCGTTGTTTTTTGATCCGAAAATTAAATTTAAATTGGCTGATTATCCATTTTCATCAAACTTTCATAAAGCATTAGTAATATGGACATTAGGCAATTTCATCTGGAGGGTTTAACTGTGGCGCTGTCGACTATACAATCGTCAATTGCTATTATCATTTTAAGTTTGAGTATGGGATTTCTCACTTACTCCTTATTAAGTGATTTAGCAAAAGAGAAAAAGAAAATCTATATGGAAGAAGTATTGGGTCAACTGATAAATTTTGTGATCTTTATTTGGATTGGGAAAATTATTTTAAACCTTACAATCTTTATAGTGGATCCGTTGGCTATATTGTCTTATCCAAGTAACTCATCTGCTTTTTACTTTGCTGTTCTATTAAGTGCGATAACAATTGTGATTCGATTTAACCGTAGAAGAATAAATATGCTTCCATTTTTAACTGCCTTTACACATATATTATTAACTGCCTCATTTGTGTACGAATTCATGCAAATTATTTGGAATAAAAATACTTATTCAATCGGATATATGGGGTTGGTCGCTTTCTTAATTGTTGCATTTGTCGGTATGCGTGATTTTGTATCCGCTCACTGGTTGAATCTATTGATATTCCTTGGATGGACCCTCGGTAGTTTGGGCTTGGCAGTTACGATGCCAATCATGATGGTATTTGGTTATACAATGGCGCCATGGTTTTTAGTTTTAATGCTCATAATATGTTGTCTACTGATTGTTTATCAAAAAAAGAAAGAGGGTGCCATAAGTGGGTGGAATTGAGACAGATACAATGTTAGTGATCGGGATGTTTTTGGCGTTAGGAGCGGGAGCATTATCGTTTTTATCGCCTTGTGTGTTACCGATTTTTCCTGCGTACTTATCCTATATTACTGGAATCAGTGTCAAGGAACTGCAGGGAAATCATGATGTGAAAATACGGGGTAAATTATTAAGTCATTCAGTCTTCTTTTTGTTAGGTGTCTCCCTTGTTTTTATTAGCTTAGGTATTGGTGCTTCTTATTTAGGGCAATTTGTTCAAACATTGTTAGTAGGTGATACAGGGCTCCTTATTCAACGTTTAGCCGGCGTGTTTATTATCTTCATGGGGCTTTTCGTCGGGGGTTGGATCAATTTTACAGCGTTAATGAAAGAAAGGCGTTTTCAATCTGCAAAAAGACCAGTCGGCTATTTAGGAACTTTTTTTGTGGGCATGGGTTTTGCTGCTGGTTGGACACCGTGTATTGGTCCAATCTTCGGTTCAATCTTATTCTTGGCGGCCAGTAATCCAGGTCAGGGAATCATATACACGGTCATGTATGTATTGGGGTTTGCATTGCCATTTCTTCTGTTGACGTTTTTCCTAGGATCGACCAAGTGGATCACTCAGCGTAGCCAAGTAATTATGAAAATAGGCGCTGTGGTTATGATCATGATGGGACTTATTTTATTTACTGGTCAAATGCCACGCATCACTGAATTTTTACTGAAATTGGTGCAAGATACATGGTTCGAAAAATTAGGATGAAGGAGGTATAAGGAATGAAGAAGACGATTTTTGTTGCAATCATAATGGTAATGCTTGGTTGGACGGCTTATGAGTTTATATTCGCTTCAAATGAAAAAGTTACTCAGGAAGAGGATCCGATAGAAGTTGAAGATTCCGATAAGATAGGAATTCTGAGAGGTGAGCTCGCTCCCGATTTTGAACTTACTACATTAGATGGTGACATAGTAAAGTTGTCGGATTACAAAGGTAAACGGGTCATGTTAAACTTCTGGGCAACTTGGTGTCCCCCGTGCCGCGCCGAAATGCCTGATATGCAAAGGTTCCAGAGTACCAAGGATGTACAAGTTTTGGCTGTGAATTTAACCGAAACAGAATCGGATCCAAGTAACGCCCAACGATTTGTGGACGAATTGAACCTTACGTTTACAGTTCCTTTGGATAAGGAATCTGTTGTATCAAACGAATATAATGTTATGGCTTATCCGACCACCTATATGATTGACTCAAACGGACGTATTCAATTTATTATGATGGGTGCGATGAATTATGATTTCATGGTACAACAGTTTGAAATGATGCAATAGGTCTCTTCTATCGTATAAACTATGAATAGAGGTGATACTTATGAAACAAACGATTATGGTTGTTGAAGATGATAAAATGATTCGAAATCTCATACTCATCTATTTAAAGAAAAATGGATATGATGTTCTGGAAGCAAGTGATGGAGAAGAAGCGAAAGCAGTTTTTCTTGAACATCAACCTTGTTTAATCATATTGGACCTAATGCTGCCAAAGGTTAGTGGGGAAGAATTTTACACTTGGATTCGTGAGCAAAAGCATAATGAGGTTTCGGTAATTATGCTTTCGGCGAAAGTACGAATTGATGATAGAATTTCTGGGTTGAAATTAGGTGCAGATGCCTATATGACAAAGCCATTTGACCCTAATGAACTAATCGCACAAGTTGAAGCTGTACTTCGGCGTACTGGACAGTTTTGTCAAAAGATTGTTTATGAAGGATTATGTATCATGCCGAGAAAAGGGGAAGTTTTACTTTACGGAAAAGAAGTGAAACTAACAAAATATGAGTTTAATCTATTGTATTACTTTATGCAAAATCCAGATCTCGTATTATCACGTGAACAACTTATAAGGCAGATTCATCCTAACCTGGAGCGCGATGTGATGGACCGCACCATTGATGCGCATATAAAAAAATTACGTGAAAAAATTGAAGAATGTCCATCAAAACCAAAGCGCGTCCAAACTGTCAGGGGAATGGGGTATAAGTTTGTCACGGATATATAAATTTATAGTTCGCCTTACACCAGCCGGATTTCTGTGGCGTTTAACGTTTTTGAACATTTTAGTTGTTGTGACGGTAACTACGCTAAGTGGTTGGGCTATCTATAGTACCGCTTGCTTATTAGCAGCTGAAGTGGGAGATTTGGATACACCCCAGCAGCAGCGATTTAATAGTACGCTTCTTAGTTACTTATCGATTTTAATAATTATGGCTACCTTTATTGGAAGTGTTTTGCATTTTTATTTAATCAGGCGCATTATCAATCCAATCCGAAGTTTGATTCAATCTACCAAAGAGTTAAAGCAGGGTCATTATCCTGAACCAGTTCAAGTATATAAAAGTGATGAAATCGGTCAATTGGCTCTGCAATATAATAGTCTTATTGCACAGTTACAAATGAATGAGCAACAAAGGAACAGGCTTGTTACGGACGTATCACATGAAATAAGAACCCCCTTATCAAATTTAAATGGTTATCTGCAAGCATTGAAAGATGGAGATTTAAAAGGAGATAAGGTACTTTTTGCATCCCTGTATCAGGAATCAAACCGATTAACTCATATGATTGAACAACTTGAACAATTAAAAGAATGGGATTACCTATCGAATCAATCAATCGTCGAAAAAGAAACATATGAGATCGAACCTATACTGCTTCAATGTGTTGCGATGTTTGAAAGGACTTTGGAACAAAAGAATATTCCAATACTACTTGAGATTGAATCATGCAAATTAGCTATCCATATCGTGGGAGTACAACAGGTAATTAGCAATTTGCTGGAAAATGCCGTTCGCTATTATGAGGGAGAGGGGCCAATTTTACTAGCAGGAGAGAAGCGAGGAAAGGGCTACCGTATTTCGATTACAGGACCTAGCAAACCAATCCCAGAAATAGAAAGAGAAAGAGTATTTAGACGGTTTTACCGACTCGATTCTTCCCGAAGCCGCATGACTGGAGGTTCGGGATTAGGACTTGCAATTTCAAAAGAAATTATCGAACGCCATCATCAAGGTGCAATTGGAATTGATACTACTAGTACGAGTAATACTTTTTGGATAGTATTACCGGGATTATAAAGTGAAATAAAAGGAATCAAATCAATAGAGGTGGCGAATATCGCGATAATAATAACATGCAAAACTTGCCAGCTACTAGAAAAAGCGGTTAACGTTATGCGTGAATGGGAAACCCCACTTAGAATGGGAAGGAGCGAGTTGACGCCGTGTAATAGAAAGAGAAATAGAAGAAAAACAGAGTTTATCACAGGAGGAAATCGAGTGGCTGAAGGATGGGTGGGCGAAGAAAAGTGATTAACATAGAAGTTAATCAAGAGAAGCTAAAATAGCCTTATCTTCAGAAAATAGATGAGCATATACAAGAACCTAGCTACATATTTAACCATGTTTTGGAATTCGATTAACCCGTTATTGTTTCTATTTTCGTTATTCCATTATCGGTCGCGATTGTAGCGTAAGCGATTGCGTTCATATCACACAATCGGGCCAAAATCAAATGTAGATAAACTGTTGCTTTCCGTTCCGGCGCACGCTTTCCGGAGGGCGTAGCTTGAGCCAAGCGAACAGCGAAGGGTTCGCTTTGCCGTATTTCTGTCTACTTTGCAGAAATTAAGGCACCTGTCCAGGGTCTCAAGGCTCACGCTGATCCTCCCGGAGTCGGCACCTGCACTCCAAGCAACGGAGTGTATTATGTAAATTAGCATCTTCAGCAAACGGGCCATTTAATTGAATAAGGATTGGCCCCATTCTTATTATAAACAATATCAAATAAAGTTGATTAATAAGTTTCAATTTAAAATAATAAATGATATAATAACATTAGATCAAATAAAGTTGATGTAAGGGAAGTGAATAAAATGCGAGTTACAGAAGAAATAAACCTATCTAACCAGAAAGAAATGTTCAGTAAGTATGAAGCAAAATTTAAAGCCTTGGCTGATCAAATTCGCTTGAAGATAATGTACGAATTAAACCAGCGGGGTCAAGTTTGTGTCTGTGATTTAACGGATATTGTGGAAGTGCCACAATCAAAACTGTCTTACCATCTTAGAATTTTAATGGATGCTGATTTAATTGAAAGAGAGAAGATTGGTACGTGGAATTATTACCGTTTGAATGAAAAAGAGGTTAGGGGAATTTTGTCGGAAGAGTTATGCTGCATCTTTTATCCAGAAAGAAAATAATTTTTTGATAAACATATCAAAAAAAATTGATTAATACATCAATTTTAATTGATGTATTATATTGGAGGGAATATGCTGGATACCTTTTTAAGTTTTTTACAAACGTTTTTTAAGCTCTTTTTAGAATTAACTGTGTTATTTATCTTCATCAGCTTCTTGGTGAGCTGGTTACAACAAAAGGTGACAGAAGATAGAATTAAACGAGTGCTAGACCGCCCAAATAAATGGAGTGGCTATTTGTATGGAACAGCGCTGGGAGCATTAACTCCATTTTGCTCCTGTTCAACGATCCCAATTTTAGCGGGGTTATTATCTTCTAAAGCACCGTTTGGTCCGTCTATGTCATTCTTAATTGCTTCGCCACTTTTGAATCCTGTTATTGTGATCTTACTTTGGACTTTACTAGGATGGAAGTTGACACTTTATTACGTTGTCATTGTTGGGATATTTGCAGTATTGATCGGTGTAGCTTGGAAAGCATTAGGGCTTGAGCATTCTGTTAAAAACGTGAATGTCAGAAAAGCAAGCAGTCAAGACGACAATATCAAGAAATCAAAGTGGAAATTAGCACTTGAAGATGCTTGGGGATTCTTTTATCCATTACTGCCTTACCTATTGATTGGTGTATTTATTGGGGCATTTATTTATGACTTTATTCCGCAAGAATTTATCGTCAAATATGCAGGAGGCGACAAGCCTTGGACAATTCCAATCGCTTCCATTATCGGTATCCCGATGTACATTCGTGCAGAAGCAATTTTGCCTATCGGTGATGCCCTAGTAAGCAAGGGAATGGGGATTGGCTCTGTTATCGCCCTCTTAATCGGGGGAGCAGGGGCAAGTATTCCTGAAGTTGTCTTGTTGAGTAAGCTTTTTAAGAAAAAATTAGTGATTATATTTGTATTTTCTATTTTGATAGTGGCTATTAGCACAGGATTTATTCTTCAAATATTTCTTTAAAGGAGGTGATTGGTATGGCAGAAAAAAAGTCAGGGCTTAAAAAGCTATTCTCCAAGCCCAAAAAGGATTGTTGCAGCGTTGAAATTGAAGAGGTCAAATCAACTGAAAACGATAAGAACAGTCAAAAGCAACAGAAAAAAGAAGATTAATTTGAGAACCAGCTAAATATTTAAGGGGTGCCACAAGGTAACCCCTTCTTTATAGTTCCGCAATCGGGGGCGATTGTGGAAGAAGCTTATTCGTAGTCGCTTAGTTGTTAGGAGCGGAAGTCGGCGACGCTAGGAGGATCAGTGGTTCACCGCCCACACATAAGACACGCGTCCGGCTGCAGCGCAGATTAACGGGTTCCAACCCCGATCCCCTGTATTGGGTGCTGAAATCGAAAACCGATGCGGTCCTGCAGTTTATCGCAGCAATCGGCATGCACGGTTTGCTTGCGTTGCTGGTTTCTGCTAATTCGTAAGAGCAAAATGCAAAAAAAGATGCAGAAGGGCGTATAGCCTTCCTGCGTCTTTTCATTATTAGACTTCCACTTTACTGCGTACAAGATAATCGAACGCGCTGAGGGAAGCGGTGGCGCCGGAGCCCATAGAGATGATGATCTGCTTGTATGGCTCGTCCGCGCAGTCGCCCGCTGCAAATACGCCGGGGACGTTCGTCGCACCTTTTTTATCGATCACAATCTCGCCGAAGCGGTTGCGTTCGATTGAATCGCCGAGCCAGTCTGTGTTCGGCACGAGTCCGATCTGGATGAATATGCCGTCCAGTTCGATATGATGCTCTTCACCGGAATCACGGTCTGTATACGTGACACCGTCGACTTTATCAGTGCCGGTGATTTCCTTCGTTTGGACGTTTGTCAGCACCTTCGCGTTCGGCAGGCTATTCAAGCGTTCCTGCAAGACCGCGTCCGCTTTGAGTTCTGGTGCAAACTCGAGCACGGTGACATGATTTGCGATACCTGCCAGGTCAATCGCTGCTTCGATACCGGAGTTTCCGCCGCCGACTACTGCTACGTCCTTGCCTTCAAATAAAGGGCCATCGCAGTGCGGGCAGTAGGCCACGCCTTTGTTACGGAATTCCGCTTCGCCTGGCACGCCAATGTTGCGCCAGCGCGCTCCCGTCGATAAGATCACAGTCTTGCTCTTGAGAACTGCGCCGTTTTCTAGTTCGATTTCAATGAGATCCTTTTTCTCTAGACGTTTCGCTGTCTGCAGGTTCATGATATCGATATCGTATTCTTTCACGTGTTCTTCAAGGCTTGCCGCAAGCTTCGGTCCTTCCGTATGATTGACGCTGATAAAGTTCTCAATTGCCGCGGTATCCAAGATCTGACCACCGAAACGATCAGCGACGATGCCTGTGCGGATCCCTTTGCGGGCAGCGTAGATTGCTGCGCTTGCGCCGGCTGGTCCTCCACCGACAACGAGCACGTCGAATGGGTCTTTGTCTTCGAAGTCGGATGCATCCAGGCCGCTTCCCATTTCCGCAAGGATTTCCTCGATTGTTTTGCGGCCGTTCGTGAATGGTTCGCCATTTAAGTATACGGTCGGAACCGCCATGATGTTTTTGCTTTCCACTTCATCCTTAAAGACTGCACCGTCAATCATCGTGTGCGTGATATTCGGATTCAGTACGCTCATGATGTTCAGCGCCTGCACGACTTCCGGACAGTTCTGACAGCTCAGGCTGATATAGGATTCAAAATGATGCGCGCCTTCGATGTTCTTCACTTGCTCGATCACCTGTTCATCGACTTTAGGCGCTCTGCCGCTCACATGGAGCAAAGCTAGGACGAGTGAGGTGAATTCGTGACCAAGCGGAATACCGGCAAATACAATGCCGGTATCTTCGCCAGGGCGGTTGATGCTGAAACTTGGAGTTCTTTCCAATTCTGCTTTTTCTACTTTGATGAGAGAAGACATGGAAGCCAGTTCATCCACTAGCTCTTGCATGTCCTGTCCTACTTTGTCGGACCCCGCGCTAATCTTTAGCTGGACTTCCTTTTCCATCATCTCGAGATATTGGGCTAACTGCGCTTTAATATTCGCATCTAACATATAAACCGTCTCCTTAAATTTTACCTACAAGATCCAGGCTTGGCTTCAGTGTTTCGCTGCCTTCCTGCCATTTAGCCGGACATACTTCGCCCGGATTGTTGCGGACATATTGTGCTGCTTTGATTTTATTGACTAAAACGCTTGCGTCACGGCCGATTCCGTCTGCGTTGATTTCTGCTGCCTGCACGACGCCGTCCGGATCGATGATAAATGTACCGCGCTGTGCAAGACCTGCTTCTTCGTCTAGCACGTCGAAAATACGAGAGATTTTCTGTGAAGGGTCACCGACCATGATGTAGCGCAAGCTGCTAATGGCATCTGAGTGGTCGTGCCATGCTTTGTGTGTGAAGTGTGTGTCCGTTGAAACGGAGTATACTTCTGTATCGAGGCCTTTCAATGTTTCGTATTGGTTCTGAAGGTCTTCGAGTTCAGTAGGGCAGACAAATGTGAAGTCGGCAGGGTAGAAGCAGACTACGCTCCATTTGCCCTTAAAGTTTTCCTGGGTTACTTCGATGAATTCCCCGTTACCACTGTTGTACGCGTTTGCTGTAAACTCTTCGATTTGTTTTCCGATCATTGACATGAATGATTCCTCCTAAAGTGTTTTTGATGACTGATACAGTCACATGTTTAAGTTATAGAATATAATAATTCTAATTACACAATAATTATTATATAAACCTGAAGAGTTGTCAACCATATTGATTCCATCTAATAAAATGCCATTATATATTATCCGGGGAGATGATGGTATACGACCCGCATTCTCCTTTATTCTCAATTAAATCGAATGATTACCAGTTGGCTCGAAAGCAGTGGAAGGGGTTAAACTAAGCAATTTATGGATAAACCAAATCGGACAAGTCAAATTGAGGGTGAAGAACTAATCTGTACAACTGCGGGGCGTGTTAATGTAAGAGACTTTGTGTGTGATCCAGACCAGACCATTGTGGAAATATGTTACATTTTACTGTAACGTAGTGATTAAATTGAATGACTAAATGCTTTCTAAGGTTCCGCAGCAAATTGTTAGACTGGTCCTAGAGAAAACTCATAGATTTTTCTATGTCATGGAAGGATAAGATCGTGGAATATACTGTTAAACAGTGTTCTCCTAAGCTTTATAATTTACAAATGATTGAGAAGGGTCATTACAAGAATCGAGATTGAATTAAAGGTTTTATAGCGGCTTTTTTGGGTGATTGGATTAACACACGCTTATGATTTTTGGACATGGGCTGGAACGATGATTTTGATCATAGTGAGCAACTATTTAATGATTACGGCGGCACATGTGCTTCCGGTTGCAGCGCAGATCAAAGGGTTCCAACCACTATCCTGTTACAAATACTATCTGGTGTAAATGATCCTCGCCTATGCATTCAGAGAAACAGGCTGTTAAGTTAAAAGTTATCAGAAAGGAGCAAACGCAATGGATGTATGGTTTGTGATTAAAGAGCGATACATGCTTCTTTCTATTTTTTTAATCATTCTATTAGTCAACATGTTTTTACTTATAGCTATTTGGAAAAACCGTTCTGATATGCCCAAAAGCTTAACCCTGATCATAACGATAATCTGTTCAATCATCATTGCCTTATCCATATTTGCGTTGGTGTTTGCAGTTTCGTTTGGATATAATTCTTAAAAACACCTCAATGACCTCTATGTTCAGTATAAATACACTACAACGTAAAAAAACCGGTTAGAGAATAGTCTCTAACCGGTTAACCTTCGTTAAAATACTTTATCACCATTAAAAATCGAGTTCTTCACAATAACATAATCTACATTGCGTATGGAACTCAGTGTCTTGCCGCCGGAATAAGAAATAGCAGACTGAAGATCTTGTTCCATTTCAATCAACGTGTCTTTCAATGGACCTTTATATTCCACGAACATTTTCTTGCCCTCTACATTTTTCTTTTCGCCTTTTTGGAATTCAGAAGCTGAACCGAAGTATTCTTTATACAATTGACCATCTTGTTCTACAGTCTGTCCAGGAGATTCTTCGTGACCGGCGAATAATGAGCCGACCATGACCATACTTGCGCCAAAACGTACAGATTTTGCAATGTCGCCATGTGTACGGATTCCGCCGTCCGCAATGATTGGTTTGGAAGCAGCTTTCGCACATAAGCGAACAGCCGCAAGTTGCCAACCACCTGTTCCGAATCCTGTTTTGATTTTCGTAATGCAGACTTTACCAGGCCCGATCCCCACTTTTGTAGCATCAGCGCCAGCGTTTTCGAGTTCACGGACAGCTTCCGGCGTACCAACATTACCTGCGATGACAAAACTCATCGGCAAATGCTTTTTAATGTGCTGGATCATGCGAATGACTTGATTGGAATGACCATGCGCAATATCGATCGTGATGAATTCAGGAACATGTGCGTTAATCGCAAGTTGCTCAACGAATCCATACTCTTCTTCTTTCACGCCGACACTTATTGAAGCAATCAAACCGCGTGCGTGCATATTTTTAATAAAATCTACACGCGTTTCAGGTTTGAAACGGTGCATAATATAGAAATAGCCTTCTTCTGCTAATTGAATCGCAATCTTTTCATCGATAATCGTCTGCATATTGGCAGGAACGACTGGTAAACGGAACGTATGACCACCTAACATAACGGAAGTGTCACATTCTGAGCGGCTCTCTACCACACATTTTGCTGGAACTAGCTGAATATCTTCATAGTCAAATACGGTTTCCATTACAAACACCTCTATAAACGAATATTTTCATATAAAACAACTGGATTGTTCGTCCTTTTGTAATTTACATGATTTTTTATTCGTTGTCAACGCTTTCAAAGTAGTTTTCTTTTGAAATGGGACATAGTCAGTAGTACGACTAAAATAGCGGCAAACAACGTGATAATATAAGGAATCCATAAGTCTGAAGGTGTTAGTTCACCGGTTAATAGCTGAGTCGTAGCCGTCAGTAATTCAAGGGGATTCCAATTGGCGGACTTAGGAAATATGGCTGCAATAAATAATGTAATGACGACTAATAAGGTGACCAGTGTTCCGCCATAGGGTGTGGCGAATAAGGTATTACCCCATAATGTAACCGCTAGTAAGAGTATGCCGAACACATACAGGCAACTGGCTGCAAATAGTAAATGTTGCAGTTGGCTTTGATCCCAGTAATAAGCAGTGTAGGCATAGGTGATGGTGAATGATAGCGTGATGGCCAGTGTCCAATAGCAAAGAGCCATAAAGAATTTTGTCGTAATTACGGTACTGCGACGTAATCCTTTCGTTAGCAAAATCACAAGCGTACCTTTTTCCAGTTCCTTCGACATCAGCGTACTGAATAATAGAATAAACACGATTAATCCCATCTGTGGGACGTTTTTATAGAACTGTAGCCAAGAATCGAGTGCGGTAGGTTCAGGTAGATTGACGAGTGCACCTTCAGGCATGAATTGCTCGAATAACACCGGAGAGATTTTTGCTGTAAATGGATTTAATATACCAAGAATCGAGAATATGACTAGGACAAGAAATAGCTTATACGTCTTCACACTTTCGAACCATTCCTTCTTCAAAAAACCAAGCCACTGATTCATCCAAGCACCTCCAAGACGAGTTGCTCGAGCAAACGAGTTTTGGGATGCATCGACTGTATAAGGATTCTCTGAGTAATGAGTTCTTGCATGAAAGCCAATTGAGTACTTTCATTAGGTAAATTTACAACTAATTGCTCGCTGTCAATCTTCATTTCGAATGGGGTATGTCGCAATCGTTCATGTGCTTCTGCTACAGGTATTGTAAATGTGAAAATGAATTGACCCGTAATTTGCTGTTTTAGATTCGCCAGTTCATCTTGGAATATAATAGTCCCTTCATGCAACATCGCGACATGATCACAGATTTGTTCAGCGTCCGAAACGATATGTGTGGAGAAGAAAACAGTTGTTTCCTCTTTCGCCTTTTGTAAAATGGAAAGAATTTGTGCGCGTCCGGCCGGATCCAAAGCAGAAGTAGGCTCATCACAAATCAACAATTTAGGGCGGTTTAGAAGTGCTTGTGCGATTCCGAGTCGTTGTTTCATTCCTCGAGAATACGTACTAATTAAGGAAGTGGTGCCAGCGAGTCCGACCAATTCAAGTAATTCTGCTATTCTTCTTTGACGTTCTTTTTGGGGTATATTTGTAATGACTGCACATAACTCCAAATACTGCATTGCATTATAGAAGGGATAAAATTCTGGAACGTCGGGCAAGTAGCCGACATATTGATTGGACTTTGTCTCGCCAAACGTTAGGGGTTCACCTGCAATTGTAATGGATCCTGCATTAAGTGGTAATAATCCTAGAATACATTTCATCAGTGTCGTTTTGCCGGAACCGTTAGCACCAACAAATCCGAAAACAGTATGCTCAGGAATATCCAGGTGTATATCTTTCAGCACTTCATGATCTCCGAAACGCTTCGAAATACCATTAATTTGTACGACCATTGTGATCACCTCTTCCAAATACGAAATAGATTAATGGCCCGATAAATTGGATCAATAAAACAATTAACAGCCACATGACCTGATTGCCGAAGCGGTAGTAAGGATGGCGAATGACATGTATCGCCGAGAAAATAGCCAATCCCAGTTGCAAAATAATAAGCGGAATTAAAAATGGTAGATACTCCATAAGTAAAGCCGTGTCATTATTCATGAACGTCCCTCCAATCCGAAGCGTAATCGTTGCCGTAACTCTTGCATTTCATCGTCTTGTCTAAATGGTTCAAAGAAATCGGCATCCATCGATTCTATGATCGATCGCTTAATGATCTCTGTATTACGCAGTGCATTGGTACCTAAATCCAGTTGTTCTAACCAATCTTCTAGTAAATTGAAGTATTCGTCTCCGCGTAAGGAAAAGGGGAGTAAATCATGAACACATATATCCACGTATTTATTAAGATACGGGTAAAGTAGCTCGCGGTTAACAGAAAGAGCTGCACATTGCGCTACGCTGAAATAAAATTGCAGACACATATTCGGATGAAGAGTACGCAATGCATATAGCTCGATCAATCCATTCATCCGATGAATCGTTTCATTAAAAGCTTGTTGATTAGAAGCGGAAAGTCGTAAATAGAGCGGGCTGCTACCGACAAGTTGAATGACGTTTTGATACATCATGACTTGAATGACGCGCATCGCTTCCTCTTGATCACCAAGTTGTTCATGAGCAGTTGCCAGCAAAATCTCGTCTCCTATACTCGGCTTAATGACTCCGTCTAATAATTCCAATGTAGTGTTTGGATTTGACTGCATGAGCGAAATCGTTGCCTGTAAGGAGTTTGCTTGACGTAATACCCATACATCTTCACTTACTTTTCGAATACGCTCCAACCAGCGATTTGTTTTCTGTAAAACAGAGGGACTATCACTACTCAACATATGATGATTGAGCAGTAATATACTCATCTGCAGTAAGAATGCAGGATCGTGGTAGTACAATTTAACTTGTTCTTCTATGTCAATGAAAACCGATTCAAAAGATTCTTTACCAAAACGGGATGCGAATTCATAATAGTGGTGTTGGATGGCTTCTTTAGAAAGTTGTCGTTCATAGCCAAGCAGTTCATCAACGGTCAATTCAAAATATGAGGCAATTTTCGGCAACAGTGTGATATCCGGATAGCTTAATCCTTTTTCCCATTTCGATACAGAAGCTTTCGATACTTGGCAATAAGAAGCTAGTGTATCTTGTGTAATTTGAAGTCGCTTTCGTTGTTGTAGAATCACAGTGCCTATTTGCAGCATATCCTCCCACCTTTCTCTTTTATTCAGTGTAAGGTTAAACACTTGTTGATTCAATCAACTGTTAGATGATTATTTAGAAGGGGAGTAAACTAACGAGATATTATGTATTCGTACACAAAAAAGCCGGTCTATGAAAGACCGGCTTCTGATCACACGCTCACTGTTGTGAAAGGTTCTAAAATATTCTTTTTTGGTTTCGCTTGATATTGCAGAACTTTATCAGTGGAATCGTATGAATCTCCATAGAAATCTTGGTCTTTGTAGGTGTGAATTTCTTCGTAGGTTGTTTTCATCGCGTTGAATACATCTTGTTCATCCGCTTGTGATGACTGCGGGGGTGCCCAGTATAGAATTTCGAGGATGGTTTGTTCGCCAGTGGCTAATGAACGACGATTATAGCCAATTTTCTGTGCGTGCATGAACTCTTCACGTGCATAGAACTTCAGTCGTTTCTCAGTATCTGGTTCTGCTTCGTCAACTGGTTCCACTTCCAGTAAGATCGGTTTTTTCTTGGTTTTCAACGAATCCAGCAGTTTTTTTCCTAACCCTTCACCACGTGCGGCTGAAGATACGAAAAGATAGTCTACGAAAACGAAGTCCTCCGTTTCTACGTACATCAATACGTGCTTTGGCCCTTCTTCCTTATAGTAGACATTGCCTTTATCATTCAGTAATGTCTCCATATGTTCCTGTGACTTCATCTCTTCGATTGGAAAATACTCTTTCAATTTGTTGTACCAATGCATGTGTTAAATTCTCCTCCATAGGTAATGAATGTACCTGGAGCTTTTTGTTTGGGGATCAAACAATGTGAGGAAAAAAGAGGTCAGAAAAAAATCCTCATAGTTAGTATACTCTTTTCTTGGTAATAAATAAACCTGTTTTATCGAATAAGTTTTACTTTTTCATTATAATAAATAAAAATCGATACCAAATAATTAGTTGGCATCGATTTTCATTGTGCTTTACCTACGACCTTTGCTACTTGAATATGCCTCTTTTTTCTTCTTTTCATTCATGACGGTTTTTGCGACAGGATATAACACCATTCCCCATTTTATTAATTTTTTTATTATTCTTATCATATATGCTTCTTCCTCTCAATTTTGGAGTTGTTATAAGTACCTTCCCCCTTTCCCTTGCTCATTAAACTTTTATTCAAGCGTTTTAGGAACGGAGGTAGGGTGTTCTATCTCTGTGAATAGATTGGAACTTTCAATGACAGGCGTAGATTTAGGTGTGGAAGGAATAGTAAGTTCTAGTTGCTTGCTCATATCTTCTAATAGCAGCTGAAGTCTTGCAATGTCTTCTTTCGTTGCGTATTGCTTGCGGTCGATCAAGACATAACCAAGCTGTCCACTCATTTCAATAGTCGCCCATTTCACATCATCAATTCTTTCAATTCCATTTTGCCGCAAATGCATTTCCAATTCATCCACGGTTAAGCGGAGTTTTTTCATAGTGGATTTTTTGAGGATGCCATTTTCTATTACAATTTTTGATCTTCCACGTAAAATCCCTTCGAAGAAATTCCACTTCAATGCGAATAATTCAAAGAAAAAAAGTGTCAGCACTAAAATAAATGAAAGGAATAGCGTTTGCCATAAATTTTTGTTTGCTACAGGCTGTATCAATAATGTGCCGACCGCAATCATCAATACGGTTTGGCCGACTGTCATTTGTGAAATGGACTTGCGGCCAGAAATATGTAAAAGAACAATGCCTGCCACAATAATGAGTACCGCTTTCCAAATTGAATCGAATTCCATTATGCTCACGTCTTTTCATGCGTTTATCTTTAGTGTGAGAAGATCTTTAAATAGTATGCATGAAAATGATGAATCCTTACATGATACAACTCCGTATAAGAAGAAAGGAGTGATCAACATGCGGCAAGATATTCAGATGCGACAAAATAGTCTACAGGAAAAACGAGTAAATCATCGGCGCTTGAGGAAACGCTTAGAGCAGACAAGCGAAAAGCTACTCACAATGAAACAAAAACGTGATCAACTTCACCGCCAGTTGACGAAAGAACAGCAGGATGTTGTGAAGCTTGGTAAGTTTTCATTTGCAAACAAAATTAGTGAATGGACAGGTAGATGGGACGAAAAGATGAAAAAGGAGATCGAAGAAGCAGCAGAAGTGGAGTTGAAATATAATGAGGCAGAAAAAAACGTACTAGATCTGACTGCAGAAGTAGAGGATTTGCGTAATGAACTGGAGAAACCAGACTTCATGCATATTGCTGAGGATTGGGAAGACTTCTTGAAAGAAAAAGAATCATGGATTCGTTTGAATGATTCTGTTGCCAATCAAACTCTCCAGAAGATTTCGGACGATCGTGTGCGTGTCTATTCTATGTTGCGTGAAATTGGTGAAGCGTTTGAAGCGGGGGAAAAGGCGGAACGAGCTTTGGCAGGTGCAATGAAGAAGTTGGATTCAGCGGAAGGGATATCAATGTGGGATACATTTTTAGGAGGAGGAATTTTTGTCTCGGCATTAAAATATTCCGAAATCAACAGCTCGGATGATCATGTTCATCAAGCGCAACGGGCACTACGTCATTATGAGACGGAATTGATGGATGTGCAAGATGCTGCGACAGATTCATTCCAAGTAAATAAAAACGATATCTTTACATTTACAGATGTGTTTTTCGATAATATATTCTCCGACTGGATGGTCCATACACGAATTACTGACGGCAAAAAGAAGCTACACGCAGTATCGCAAGATGTCCGTCGCATACGGGACCGACTTGCAAGAAAACGTGCAGCTTTAGAAGAAGAAATCCGGCGGCTTGATCAGCAGCAAGATGATATTATCATGTCGTGATGTAAATTAAATGCGTGTTAGGGTCTTCCCTAAATAGCCAAATAGTACTGTTAAAATTGGGCTCAATAAACAGAAGAACGCAAATGGTAAATAAGCAATCGTTGGTACATCAAGCACGGTCGTGATGAAAATCCCTGCTACACTCCATGGTACAAGGGGATTAATGACGGTCCCGGCGTCTTCCATGACACGACTCAAATTTTTATTTGCCAGTCCAACCTTTTCGTAGCTAGATTGGAAGGCTTGGCCCGTCAATAAGATAGATAAATACTGCTCACCGATCAAAACGTTGATGCCGATTGCAGTAAGCGCAGACGTCAAAATTACTGATGACACTTTACGTAGCGCACTTTCAATTTTTGCAAGCAAGCACTGTACAATACCTAACGTAAATAGCATGCCGCCCATACTAAGTGCAAGCAACACAAGCGAAATCGTGAACATCATACCTTCCATTCCATCACTGCGAGATAATAATTCATCCACGACTGCGACGCCTGTGGACCCTTCATAGCCACTAAATAAAATACTCAAAACTTCGGAAGCGCCATAAAATGTATGGATATATGCAACGATAATGGCGGATAATGCACTGACAGCCAGCGTCAGGATAGCTGGGACTTTGACGAATGTCAAAATGATCAGCACAGCGACAGGAATTAACGTATACCAATGTATCAAGTTTGTACCGATTAGTGCATCACTGTATTTTTCAATTGTCGAAAAATCGCTAGACGTCACATTAGGTGATAACACACCAAATAAGATAAGTGAGATGAAGAACGCGGGAAATGTTGTCCATCCCATATTGCGTATATGTTCAAATAAGTCTACACCAACAATCGAAGAGGCTAAGTTGGTTGTATCAGACAACGGTGACATCTTATCACCAAAAAATGCGCCCGAGACAATCGCACCTGCCGCAATAGGCAAAGAAAGCTCCAAAATATGCGCCATACTGATGAACGCTACACCAATCGTAGCAACAGTTGTCAATGAACTACCGACCGATAAGCCGATAATTGCTGTGACGATGAACACGATGGCGTAGAAAAACGTTGGCGTAATGATTTGGAGTCCAGCATAGATCAAGGTAGGAATCGTTCCGCCCATCATCCAGCTACTCACGAGAACTCCGATGAAGAAGAATAAAAACACCGCGCTCATTCCAGAACTTGCACCTTCAACTAACCCACGTTCCAACTCTTTGTATGAAATCTTCTTCCATAATCCATAGCCAAATAATAAAAGAATAGCAAATAAAATGGGTACATGTGGTACAGAATCAAATACTATGATGCTGGCACTGATCATCGCCACAATTAGCACTGTCAGTATGACTGATGCTTTAACGGTTGGCGTATGAATCGCCTTAATTGGGAACATACTTATGACCTCCTGTAAATATAGAAAAACTCCTGTCATCCCCTTAAAGGACGAAGGAGTATCTGATCAGTCTCCTGCAGTTGCGAATAAAAGTATAGAAGACATAGATTCATTATATAATAGATCGCTCTGTACATGTATAGAAAGTTATCGTTTTGAATTTTATCACGTCAAAAAGAAATGTCAATAGAGGAATGGACCGATTACTCGCACGCTGAACAGGGTAAAGCATATAGAAAGTATCGAAAAGGAAGTGATTGCTCATGCAGGAAAGTAGACCAATGCCAAAATTAGAAAGGAAAAATCAGACGGCTAGTATGATTCGTGAAGGTTATCAGTTTTTAGGTAATCGCAGAAGAGGGTTGCAATCCAATATATTTGAAGCACATATACTTGGAGAAAAAGTCATTTGCCTGTCGGGAGAACAAGCTGCAGCACTCTTTTATGATACGGAGAAGTTTATTCGAAAAGGAGCCATGCCAAAGCGCTTCCAAGAAACGTTAACAGGTGAAGGTGGCGTGCAATCACTCGACGGGGTCGCGCATCGCCATCGTAAAGAAGCTTTTATGTCGCTTATGTCTGCGGAAAAAATCAACCAGTTGAAAGAAATGTTGAAAGATCAATGGGATCGGAAGTTAAATAATTTTGAGAAACAACAGGAAGTAAATGTTTATAGCGAAGCACAGGAATTACTTCTTCGCTTAGCTTGTCAATGGGCAGGCGTCCCGTTAAAAGAAAAAGAAGTGCAAGAGAAAAAGGAAGCGATCATTCAGCTTTTCGAATCACCGGTGACACTTGGTTATAAGCAGTGGAAGGCGAAGAAGGCACGACAGGAGTTGGAGACATGGCTCGGTGGTCTTATTAAATCGGTTCGAAAAGGTGACTTGATTCCTTTTGAAGGCACGGCTATGAAAGTTTTTGCCTTTCATCGAGATGAACAGGACGAGTTGCTGAATGAAAAAATAGCTGCCGTAGAAGTATTGAACATCATTCGCCCAATTGTGGCGATCTCTATTTATATTGCATTTGAAGTACACGCGATGATTCAGCATCCCGAACATCAAAAGAGATTGGCCTCAGAAGATGAAAAAGATTTGCAAGACTTCGTTCAGGAAGTACGCAGACTCTATCCTTTTTTCCCGTTTAACGCTGCACGCGTGAAAGAAGACTTTAAATGGGAAGGCTATGCGTTCAAAAAAGGGACGCTAACGATGCTCGATTTCTATGGAACGAATCATGATCCTACCATATGGAATAATCCCGAAGTGTTTGATCCGACGCGATTCAAGGATGAACCCATTACACCATACAATCTCATACCACAAGGTGGTGGAGAATTCATACTTAACCACCGCTGTGCTGGAGAGTGGGTGACAATCGAAGTGATGAAAGTGAGCTTGGATTACTTTGCGAATCGTATGACATTTGATGTGCCAAAACAGGATTTGAGCTACAGTCTTGTCGATATCCCAAGCATCCCGAAAAGTAAAATCATTTTAAAGAACGTGAGACGAAAAGACTGACAAGCAGTTGGCTTTCTAAAAGTGTTCTACTTCTTGAGAGAGCTTTTTGTATATAAAGCTCTCTTGATGCGTTAAGTGAATATTTTGTATGAAAGATCTAATTGACTTACCGGGGAACTCCTGAACACTTCCTACTATAATATGTTGCAATGAAGCTCCAACATGTTTTTGCAGTAATGCATTCAACATATATCAAGAATGTAGTTATTTATAAAATGTTGAGGGTGCTATTAGGATATAACTTTATATAGAAAGGAATGAATACTTGTGACAACAACACAAGAAGTTGCTCCTCAGCCAGAGAAGAAGAAACGTAATCTGAAGGGGTTATGGATACTCTTGGCATTCGCTGTACTCATAACTATCGTTTTACTTCCCAACCCTGCAGATCTACCTGTAGTCGGTCAAAGATCACTGGCCATCTTAGCATTCGCTGTGATCTTATGGGTGACTGAAGCCGTACCGTATCCCGTCAGCGCAGCCATGATTCTTGGGTTAGCTGCGGTACTGCTCGGCCTCGCACCGAACATGGAAAATCCTGAAGAATTGTTAGGAACGAAAAACGCCTTGAGAATGGCATTGGCCGGATTCTCAAGTCCTGCAGTAGCACTAGTAGCGGCAGCATTGTTCCTCGCTACCGCCATGCAGACGACTAACTTACATAAACGGTTGGCGCTATATATCCTGTCGAAAGTAGGTGTCAAAACCGGAGCTATTATCTTTGGTTCCATCGTCGTATCCATCGTCTTGGCATTCTTCGTACCGAGTGCAACGGCACGTGCTGGAGCTGTCGTGCCGATCTTGCTTGGTATGGTCGCTGCATTCGGATTGCCGACAAACAGTCGATTAGGAGCTTTGCTCGTCATCACGGCCGTTCAATCCGTTTCGATCTGGAATGTTGGTATTAAAACGGGTGCTGCACAGAATATGGTCGCCCTTGGCTTTATTGAGAAGGAATTCGGTGTATCCGTCGCGTGGAGTTCTTGGTTCTTGTATGCAGCTCCATGGTCTATTCTCATGTCGATCGCTTTATTCTTCATAATGAAATTGGTTATTAAGCCCGAAACACAAGTAGTTGAAGGCGGTAAGGAATTGATTCAGGGCCAATTAAAAGAACTCGGCAAAATCAAAGCTTCCGAACTCCGCTTGATTGTCGTTGCAGTCACTTTACTTTTCTTATGGGCAACAGAAGAAAAACTGCACCCATTTGATACAACGACTGTCACCATTGTCGCTATTGCAATTTTACTCACACCAAAGATCGGTGTATTCGATTGGAAAACCGTTCAGCAAATGATTCCGTGGGGAACGATCGTCGTCTTCGCAGTAGGTATCTCAATGGGTACACTATTACTAGATACAACAGGTGCACAGTGGCTGTCTGATAAAGTGTTCGGCGCAATTGGTTTGGATACTATGCCGTTGCTCGCAACTATTGCTTTACTGTCACTGTTTAATATTTTAATTCACCTCGGGTTTGCTAGTGCGACGAGTTTGTCTTCGGCATTAATCCCGATATTTATTGCATTGGCAACGACGATTTCACTTGATGTCAATGAAGTCGGATTTGTTTTGATTCAGCAGTTCGTCATCAGTTTCGGGTTCTTGCTGCCTGTCAGTGCTCCGCAGAACATGTTGGCATATGGAACCGGTGCTTTCTCAGTGAAAGACTTCTTGAAGACAGGTGTCCCGCTTACAATTATTGGTTACTTGTTAATCTTACTTTTCAGTGCGACTTACTGGCAGTGGATTGGACTTCTATAAGAATAGGTGTAATGAAACATACTAACATTAGTAGCACAAACCAAGGCCATGGTTTGTGCTACTATTTTTTATAGTAGAAGTGAAGAAAAGCCGACCAGCCTCTGGGACCATTTGTGAGTCCGTATATAAAACCGGCTAACTTCACGC
>NZ_PDYL01000028.1:0-32962 GCF_002743035.1 Sporosarcina sp. P12(2017) | reverse complement strand
GAGAGCGTCGTTTATTTAGCGTGCTTACAAAGATCTTACCCTTTTAATCAAGCTAGTAAACCATGTATAGTGCATGGGATGCGGGTTATAAATTTACTGTGAATTCTTAAGTTGACAGCTATGGTGGCTTGAGCCTCCTCGTCCGCTTCGCTCCCTGCGGGGTCTCAAGGCGCACGCTGATCCTCCCGGAGTCGCCCCAGCTTCCGCTTCAATCCTAATTTTAGAGTGTATGGATGTAGATCACTTACTAATATTAGTGTGTAATTTTAGGCTTTGAGCTTATTTCAGTCAAGTTCAAATTAAAGTCTAACTGCAAAAGCAATTACAACCCCAACTACAGTGAACTTTGGAAAGTATCACCCACTCTGATTGCAAGGGATTGGAGCGGCAGGCGGCGACTCTGGGAGGATCAGCCCGACAGGTGAGACCACTAAAGGAGCACAGCGACTAGGGGGCTCACCGCGGGCCCTCCAGAACGCGTCCGCCTAGAGCGCAAATCCCCACCCTTACCCCACTTCCACTTCTGAATTAAACTAATCTAATGCCAGTCAAAAAGACACCCCTTCCTAAGAAGTAGGTGCCTTGATATGTGAAATATAACGCCAGCGGATCAGATAGAAATAGAAAATCTGCATCAGCGCAAAGCCCGCCAGCACAAGCGCCAGCTCCTTGACAATCGAAATCTCAGCCAGCGCATCCCAAATCACCTGCAGCGACATAAACGCAAACACACTGTGGATGAACGACACACCCCACGGGAAGAAAAACTGCGGAATCAATTGCCGGTTGACGATCTTCGTAAACTCCCTATCCGTCATCCCAATCCGCTGCAACACCGCATACTGCCGTCGATCGTAGCTGAGCGACGTATACAAACGGAAATAGATAAAACTACCGGACGCAAGGAAAAATACGCCTGCCAGCAATAATCCGATAAACAACAGCAACGAAAACGTCATGCGGATATGCGAGTAATTCAACCCTGGATTCTCAAACTCATAGCGCACTGGATCGCGGTGTTCGAGCATAAGCCCCGCCAGCACTTGGGCATGGATAGACAATCCGATTTCCCGCGTCTCTTGCCAGTCCCGTACGTTAAACGCATAATAATTAAACGCCAGTGCATCGACGCCCGCTTGTTCTTCAATGCGGTCGAAGTCCAAATGATTGACGACGATCGTATTGAGCCCAAGCGCGTTTGGCGGAAACAGTTTATACGGATAGACGCCTTCGATCTCGAGTGAGACGCTGCTGTCAGCCAGTTCGGTGTTGACTGATTCTGTCGACAACTGATTAGCGGCGGCCGCTGTTGCAGGTAAGAACAACGCGTGTCCACTTTGTAAGGAAAGCGGCTTTTCCCCGAAGGTTGCGGCCAATTCATTCAGATCAGACAGCTTGACGATATTGACTTTATTCTTAGTATAAGAAGATTGCTGTTCCAGCACACGAAATCGTACAGCCCAGTAATCAAGACCTTGTTGGTCGAGTTCATTGGTCAATTTCGCAATATGTTGGTACTCGAATTCATTATGCGGCAAGCTTTTATAAATAAGCCCGAGTGGATTCACTTCACGGTATTGCGAAGCGAACGACGTTAACGACGCCAGAATACCGACTGACATGAACGCTATTGTCGAAACGATCGTCACGATGAAGAACATCCGCGCATTTTCTTTTAAACGGACGATGCTTTCCGAGATTGAGATCATCCAGAAGTCTCGCCAAAAAATTTTCTTTTGCCGTCGCAGTGCATGCAATACAAGCGGTAAGGTGTCTGTGAAAAAGTAATACGTTCCGACTGTGAGGAGTGGCGGTAGCAAGAAGAACAGACTAATGATGCTCGAGCGTGAGACGAATGCCGCCATCGCGTAGGCGAGCAATAATAGCACGACGCCAAAGATCCCACGGCTTTTCGAGTACGAATAAACCGATTGCACGGCCATATCCCCATTCAATAAGTCCGATACTTGCCCTTGCTGAATGAATACGGGTGCGATATATGAAATGATAGCGAATAAACTAAGGAATGCACCCATCGTCAGCACGAATGGTTTCCAAGATAAATAAAGCGGTAAAACTGGAATTTGTACAATCGCTTTGACAATCATGAAGAAGAACTTCGAAAACATGAAGCCGAGGAAAATTCCGCTGATGATCGATGCGAATCCAAGCAACATCGTCTCGATGAAAATGAGGCGATGCAACTGGCGCTTTGCCATTCCGAGAAGCAGTAACACACCGAACTCTTTCGATCGCGCCTGCAAAAATGCACGCATCGAATAAAACAGGAAAAACAGCGTGAAGATAAATAGAATGATTTCCGCTATGCCCATACCGAGCGTTGAAATCTCTTTTAGAAAGGTGTTTTCAATCGACGGATGGAATAACAACATCGAATAGAGGAAAAACACCATGACGGAAAATACACTCGCCATGAAGAATGCGGCGTAGACTCGGCGGTTACGAAGGACGTTACGGTAAGCGAACTGTCGAAAAGTCATTCACATTCCCTCCAAGTAACGACAACACATTCAAGATCCGCTGGAAAAATGTTTGCCGGCGTTCGTCTTTATAAATTTCATTGAAAAACTCACCGTCTTTAATAAACAATACGCGGTCACAGTAACTCGCAGCAATCGGGTCGTGCGTCACCATAATGATTGACGTCTTTTCATGCTGGTTAATATGTTCGAGTAATTCAAGCACATCTTTCGCTGATTTAGAATCCAGGTTTCCTGTAGGCTCATCCGCTAACACTATGCTCGGCTGATGGATGAGCGCCCGTCCTATCGCGGTACGCTGTGCTTGTCCACCTGATAATTCATCCGGTCGACGCTCCAAAATATCTCCCAAGTTCAGCTTTTGCGCCATATCTTCTACTCGTTTTTTCATCTCTTCAACAGGTAATCCATCAAGCGTTAACGGCAATACAAGATTTTCTTCCACCGTCAGCATTTGCAGTAAGTTAATTTCCTGAAAGACGAAACCAATTTGCCGTCTGCGGAATAGAGCAATTTCATTTTGACTGAGCTTTTCTGGTTCCACGCCTCCAATGACAATCTTGCCATAGGTCGGAATATCCGTCGCCATCAATAAGTTCAGCAACGTCGTCTTGCCACTACCCGACGGGCCCATAATGGCAACGAACTCCCCTTCTTGCACATCAAAGTCCAATTGATTCAGTGCACGATGTATCACTTTTCCTTCATAGATCTTCGTTACATCTTCCATCTTAACGACCGGTTGTGTCATTTGGTTGTTCACCCGCCTCTCCGTCTGTAAATAGTAATGCAATCGTCGTGCCTTCACCTTGTTTTGAAGATATCGTCAGTTGGTGGCCCAGTTTCTCACAGACTTCGGACGCGATATACAGCCCCATGCCGGTCGATTCACCGGACAATCTACCGTTTTCACCTGTGAAGAATGCTTTCGTCACACGGTGTAAATCGGATGCCGGTATTCCGATTCCTTCATCGACGATTTCAAGACACAGCCCTTCTTGAAGCTGCACTGCATTGACATGTATTTTCTTTCCTTTTTCAAATGTATATTTCACTGCATTCGTAATGAATTGATTGAGCATGAACTTAATCCATTTCCGGTCGGTCGCAACCGTTAAGTGCTCCTCGACGTTCAGCACGGGAAACAGACCGTTCGCAATGAAGAGTCGTTTATTGTCATTGAGCACTTCTTGCAACACTTGCCGAAGCAATAGCCGTTCAATTTGCATATCTTCTTCAAACGTTTCAAGGCGTGCATTGACCAGGACGATTTCCAATCCGTTTTGGATGCGCCCCACTTCCTGCTCGATACTTTTCTTATCGACTTCATCTTCTTGTAATAATAAATTAATGACCGAGATCGGCGTTTTCATTTGATGCACCCATTGGTTCATAAAATGCAAATGACGATTTTGTCTATTATATAATGTCTGTACTTCATGCTGGTACAGGCGATATAATTCACGCGTAAATTCTATCGTCTTTTTATGTTCAGGCGTCATGACGTGCCGTATCAACGCATCTTCCATTTGCTTCGGCTTTTCAACGATTCTCGCATAATACGTACGCCGCATGATGTATTTCGCTCCCAAATAGCCCGCCGTCAGTAAAATACTCATCGCGACCGAATAGATCGCCGTGTTCGGACTGCGGAAACCGTCAAGCCAAAACAATAGTAGAATGAACGATACGAGTCCGATTTGAAACAACATGAACGGTACATGCTCTTTAACGAACAGTGTGAAAGCTTTCATTAGGCTTCCGACTCCGGCATGAAGCGATACCCCGCACCACGCACCGTTTCAATCCAAGACCGCACATCATAATCGGTCAATTTCTTGCGCACTCTGGCCATATTGACGTTGAGTGTATTTTCATCGACGAATGATTGGTCATCCCACAGTTCTTCGAGTAATCTTTCGCGTGACACGACTTTCGGAGACTCGCCCATTAGCAATTCCAAAATGACACACTCTTTCTTCTGAAGTGGAATTTCTTCCTTGCCTTTTTGTAGCGTCATCCGTTCTATATATAACGTCAGATCACCTGATGCAATCATGCGCTCCGACTGATTCGGTGAGTATTCCCCGAACGAACGACGCAAATGGCTTTTAATTTTCGCCAGTACAATTTCATAATGGAATGGCTTCGTAATGAAATCATCGCCACCATTTTCAAGCGCAAAAACTTGATCCATATCACCTGAGCGTGCCGAGATAAAAATAATTGGACACATCGTATGCTGGCGTAGCTGCCGGCACCAATAGTAGCCATCGTAAACTGGCAAGTTGATATCTAAAAGCACTAAATGCGGATTATACGCGTTACATTCTTCGACGACTCGGTCAAAGTCCTGAATAATTGCGACTTCATATTGATATTTTTCAAGCGTTCCCGCTAGTAGTTGGGCAATTTTCAAATCATCTTCTACAATAAATATTCGATGTTTCACCGTAACCCCTCACTTTCTCATTATATTTAGTATAGCGCATTTCACAGCACACATAAATGAATCCTCGTACACAAAAAGCGCATATCCCGCAAGACATGCGCTGTTCTTTAATAGATTACATCCACAAATTCTTCCAGCTTAATACCACCTAAGATTTTCTCAACGTCCAGAGACTCGAGTGCTTCAGTAATTGCCTTGCGCTCGTATTTCACGCCTACTAAACGATTTTCGATTTCTTGAACTTCGCCAACACCGAAAAAGTCACCGTATATATTGACGTTTTCTATACTGCCTTTTTCGACTTGCAAACGAACATCAATGCCACCGACAGGAAAACGTTTGGATTGCTGTAAGTTAAACTTCGGTGAACGTCCGTAATTCCACTCCCAGTTACCATAGCGCTCCGCAGACAATTCACGGATTTTCGTCCAGTCTTCATCCGTCAACACACGATACTCAATATTTTCTTCCCCATCGAACATCGAGTTCAAGATTTCCTGTCTAAACTGTTCAATGGAGATGGGCTCTTCCAAGAACTCGGAAATGTTCGCGACACGACTGCGAATCGACTTGATCCCTTTTGACTCGATTTTGTCTTTCCTCACTTTAAGTGAATTCACGACACCTTCCATATCTGTATCAAACAATAACGTCCCATGGCTAAACATGCGATCCTTTGTAGCAAACTGTGCATTCCCTGAGATTTTCCGTCCATCAATCAAAATATCGTTACGACCAAGCAATTCCGCTTTGATCCCCATTTTAGCCAGCGCATCTGTTACAGGCTCTGTGAACTTCTTAAAGTTACGGAATGATTCTCCATCGTCTTTCGTAATGAAACTGAAGTTTAAGTTTCCTTTATCATGATACACCGCACCGCCACCGGACAGTCTCCGTACTACGTGAATGCCTTGACGATCGACAAACTCTGTATTGATTTCTTCAACTGTATTTTGGTTCTTTCCAATTATGATAGAAGGTTCGTTGATATAGAACAGTAAATACGAATCTTTGTCTACGTCCATCGTATTGAGTACATATTCCTCAATAGCTAGGTTAATACGCGGGTCTGTAATGCCTTGATTATCGATAAATTTCATATTTTCTTCTCTCCTCACAAAATTGCCGCATTTATTTTCAGTTAATTCTTTCAATTTCAAACAGCTAAAACTGCCTGAAAGCCCGTCACAAAAGGCTTGAATCCATTTTAACAGATAGTTAAATGAATTGTTGACTTCCGGCATCTGTTATAATACAATGTGTATATACCAAAGAGTTATACAACAAACAGAAGGGGATTGATAAATATGGTAGAAAGCATCGTAGAATTTTTCAAGAACTTGCCGGCGAAGGTTTGTGCGACATGTGGAACTGAAATTGAAGAGCAGCACGAGTGTTACTCTAATCAATGTATTCATTGCAACGTAAAATAAAAAAAACTTTCATTCGGCGAATATTCCTATATTCGCTTTTTTTGTGCGGAAATACATACATAAATTGAGCAGCTCGCCCATTGTGCTAGGCCAACCGAACTTTCCAGACAAATCCACTCGCCATACAACATAAAAAAATCCGCACAACAATTGTTGTACAGATTTTTCTAGGTTATTTAAACAGCTTCGCCAATACGTGATCTTTCGCGGCGACTCCTTGATCGATACAGTCTGGTAAACCCACTCCATTATAGGATGCGCCAGCCAGCTCGACCATTGGAAACTCCGATTGCACTTCTTCCCGCGCACGTAAAACCTTCTCTTTATGGCCTACGCGGTATTGCGGTCTGTCCTCTTTCCAGCGTGTAATGATACAGAAATCGGGTTCACCTTCGAGCCCGAGAATTTCTTTCATATCCTTGCGAACAATCTTCTCGATCTCAGCATCCGGTAAGTCGACAATCGCTTCTTCCCCAACGCGTCCGACGAATGCTCGCACCATGACTTTATCGTCTGGTGTTGTCGTTGGCCATTTACGATCGACGAGTGTACATGCTGTAATCGAATGATTACTACTGCGTGGTACTAAGAAACCTGTTCCATCGATATCGCTCTTCATCGCACTCTTCGGGTAACCTAGTGCGACCGTTGCGACAGATGTCATCGGAATCGTTCCTAGTTCTTTCAACAGTCCATGCGGCTCAAATAAACGGCTCGCTACTACGTGGCTAGTCGACATGATGACTGCATCTGCTACGATTTGCTGCTGATCATTCAATGTCAGAACGGCACGGTCGTCTTGTTTCACTATTTTCGTGACACGCGTCTGTTTCATAACGTTGACATCAGTCAGTTGCTCTTCCAATGCTTCGATCAATGAATCCAGACCATTTTTAAATGTATGGAAAGCACCCATTTTCTTCGAACTATGACTATTTTTTTGCGGTAGCTGTTTAGGAGTAGTCTTCCTCATTCCTAAAATTAAGCTGCGATAATTTTTTTCCACTTCATAAAACTGTGGGAAAGTCGATTCCAGGCTCATATGATCGATATCGCCGGCATAGACGCCCGACAATAATGGCTCTATTAGATTTTCTACCACTTCTGTACCAAAGCGTCGACGGAAAAACTTACCGAGCGACTGATCTCCAGTTACTTCAGAACGTGGTAATACAAAGTCACCTGCCGCACGTATTTTACCGCTTAAACTGAATAAACCTGATGTAATGAAAGGTTTGATTTCAGTCGGTACACCCATGACAGCACCTGCTGGGATTTTGTGCATCTGATTATGTAGCAAAATATAGGCTTGCCCTGTTGCGTTACGCACAAGCTGATCATCTATACCCAGGTCAGTCGCTAATTGGTCTACACTTTTTTTACGGATCAAAAAGGAATCGGGACCGCGTTCGATTACATAGCCGTCTCGACGGACTGTTTGGATTTTTCCACCTAGTTCTGTTGAAGCTTCAATCATGATGATGTCTATGGGAAGTCCTTGTTCACGGGCATCTTTTTGCATATAATACGCTGCAGCGAGACCTGTGATGCCGCCGCCGATTATGACAACTTTTTTTCGTTCACTCATGTCCTTTTTCACTCCAATCCAATCGAATTCATATTGTTGCGTGTAATTGATCCATTACCGCATCTGCCATCGCATCAATGAATAAAGGATCGGTGTTCGGCATAGCAGGTCTGTGGTACGCTGCGCCGATATCATCACATACTACTTTACACTCATAGTCATTATCGTACAGAACTTCCAAGTGATCTGAAACGAAACCAACTGGTGTGTAAACGAATGATGTATATCCTTTCGATTCAAACAGTTCACGTGTGAGATCTTGTACGTCCGGACCTAACCAAGGATCAGGCGTTTGCCCTTCACTTTGCCAGCCGAGTGCGTATGTTTTTACACCTGCTGCTTCCGTAATCATTTCTGCAGTTTCTTTCAACTGATCAGCGTATGGGTCACCGTTAGCCAGAATCTTTTCCGGTAACGAGTGAGCCGAGACGATTAAGCATGAATTGTTGCGCTCAATCTCGTCCATCGCGTCATAGGTTTGACGCAATTGGTTCGCCCAGTACTCGATGAATTTCGGTTGCTTGTACCAGCTTTCAACTGAAGTAAGTGTAATCCCGTGCTTATCTGCTTCCTCTTTCGCACGACCGTTGTATGATTTAACGGAGAACGTAGAGAAATGTGGTGCCAATACAATCGATGCAGCTTCCGTAATACCATCTTCATGCATTTTTTGTATGGCATCTTCCACGAATGGCGCAATATGCTTCAGACCTACATATACTTTAAATTCAATTTCATCTTGTGCTTCGTTCAAACGCGCACCTAGTGCGTTCGCTTGATCATCCGTAATCCGTGCAAGTGGTGAAATGCCTCCGATTGCCTCATAGCGATTGCGAAGATCTTCTACTTGTTCCGGAGCCGGCGGACGGCCTCTACGGATATGCGTGTAATAAGGTAATAGATCGTCATAGGAGTTTGGTGTACCGTACGCCATAACGAGTAAGCCCATTTTCTTTTTCGTCATCATTTTCACCTCATGGTTGGATTGTTATTTCGAGCGTAATTCTCTACTATAGTCATGTACGAAAGCTGTTAAGCGTTTCAATGTTGCTGGTTGTACTTGAGGGAATACGCCGTGGCCCAAGTTAAAGATGTGGCTACCGTGTTCTACACCTTGTTCAACAATAAGCTTTGCACGTTCTTCGATGACAGACCAGTCTGCTAGTAACATGGATGGATCCAAGTTTCCTTGCAATGGTTTTGTCAGACCGCGTTCACCAGCTTCTTTTATAGACAAGCGCCAATCCAGTCCTACTACGTCGACTGGTAGGTCATGCCATTCATTCGCCAAGTGGCTTGCGCCGACTCCGAATGTAATCAATGGAATATTTAATTTACGCAGTTCCGAGAAAATACGAGTCATTGTAGGTTTAATGAAGATTCGGTAATCCGATACATTCAATGCGCCTACCCATGAGTCAAATATTTGCACAGCTTTCACGCCTGCGTTAACTTGTGCTTGGATATAACTAATCGTCATATCAGCTAACTTATCCATCAATGCGAACCAAGCTTGTGGCTCAGATACCATGAAGGACTTTGTCAGGTTATAGCTCTTTGAAGGACCGCCTTCGATCATATAACTCGCAAGTGTAAACGGTGCGCCTGCGAAACCGATTAGTGGTACATTCAATTGCTCCTGTGTCAGCAATTTTATCGTATCCAAAACGTAAGGAACTTGCTCTTCTGCTGAAAACTCACCTAAGTTTGCGATGTCTTGTGCAGAACGAATCGGATTTGAGATAACAGGGCCTACGCCTGATTTAATCTTTACGTCTACTCCGATTCCTACAAGTGGTGTAACAATATCTTTATATAAAATAGCAGCATCTACATCATATTGATCTACAGGAAGTTTTGTTACATACGCACACAATTCTGGCTGATGCGTAATTTCTTCCAAGGAGTATTTCTCTTTGATTTTAAGATATTCCGGCTGTGAACGTCCTGCTTGACGCATAAACCAAACGGGCGTGTGTTCAATTTCCTCGCCTCTCGCAGCACGTAATAACGTATCATTAAAAGTTGACATATTCAGAGATACCTCTTTCCATTATTTTAATTTCTTTCACGTAACTCATATACGTTCTCATGATAAACCGTTGACAAGTCAATGTATAGTGAATTGCGCCTTTGTCATAATTTTGTGCTAGGGCAACTCACACTTCTGCCACGCTTTAGACAATCATTCCTAACTTGCTTGCAACAGACGTGTTTGATTCGGAGGAATTAAGGGAATTACTACATGTAGAATCATACACTAGTAAAGAGTGTTGTTAAGTAAATTAAGTACAGACGATCGTTACTAGCCAAAGGAGGAACTTTACATGAATATTTATATGACAACTGGAACGCTGGGTTTTATGGAGAAGATCAAAGACCAGCACACTGATGAATCTATACTTTTGATGAATGGTGGCGGCAGTACACTGTTGCTACATGAGACAAATGGCAAGAGCGTATTTCAAACACCAAGGAAATTTGAAGTAGTAGGTTCTTACGGTAACCTGACAGAACCTGGATTCTTTGCAATGGATAACGTTGCAGTGACAGATGAAGGGAAACCAATTTTTGAACATCAATACAAGCACCTTGGCGAACAACTGCAAAACATGCCAGGTTTCGTAGCCTTCCGCTTATTGCGTCCTATCGGTTCTGATACGTATACATTGCTGACTGAATGGACAGATCGACGCTTGTACGATATTTGGTATAACTCTCCAGGTAATCAATTATCCGATAAAACGGTTTTCAAAGATGCCGGTGGTGCTACGCAACATATCTTCACAAGCGCTCCATACACTACACATTATAAAACACCTACTGAAGAGGTTTGACGTTTCGACGTCAGACCTTCTTTTTTATGTTAAACGACGTCTCACCTACCATTTTTCATTCGTTTCAGTTACCATAAATTTCAAAACTCGTAGTTTGCGATATGGCTGACCCCTTGCTATACTAAACGAGTTGATTGACTTATTTGTCTATTTGAAAGGGGTTTTATAATGAGAGAACAATTATTTCAGAAACTCGAACAATCTTATGACGATATGGTAGAGATTCGCCGTTATTTGCATATGAATCCCGAAGTTTCATTTAAAGAAACGAAAACTGCTGCCTATATTGCTGACTTTTATAAACAACTGGGAGTGGAAGTACGTACTGGAGTAGGCGGCAATGGTGTCGTCGCAAGAGTCAAAGGTGCGAAGCCAGGAAAAACGGTTGCTTTGCGAGCAGACTTTGACGCGTTGCCTATTCAAGATCAAAAAGATACACCGTACGCTTCCACTGTACCGGGCGTCATGCACGCATGTGGACATGATGGCCATACCGCCACGCTTCTCCAATTGGCAAAAGCTATGAATGAAATGCGCGAGGAGCTTACGGGCGAATATGTATTTATCCATCAACACGCGGAAGAATTAGCTCCAGGCGGCGCGATTGCGATGATCGAAGACGGCTGTTTAGAAGGTGTCGATGTCATTTTCGGCACGCATTTGTGGTCCCTATTTGACTCGGGCGTGATCTATTACGCTCCAGGTCCAATTATGGCTGCAGCGGACCGATTCAATATTACCATTCAAGGTGCTGGCGGACACGGTGCTTCTCCACATCAAACGAAAGACGCGATCGTAATCGGTTCACAGCTCGTGATGAACTTGCAACAAGTCGTCTCCAGACGTGTGGATCCCATTGAATCAGCTGTACTATCCGTCGGCTCATTCGTCGCAGAAAACGCCTTCAACGTCATCGCCGACCAAGCTGTTCTAGAGGGAACTGTTCGCACATTTACTAATGACGTACGCAATCTAATGGAACAAGAAATAAAGCGTGTAGCTGAAGGCACGGCCTTGGCTCACGATTGCCAAATCACTGTAGACTACTTCCGTGGATATCCGGCAGTGGTCAATCATGAAAAAGAAACGAACTACTTAAAAACGATTGCTGAATCTATTCCGGATCTAAAAAGCGTAGAAGAAATGCAACCTCAAATGGGTGGAGAAGACTTCGCCTACTACCTTGAAAAAGTTCCGGGTACTTTCTTCTTCACAGGCGCCAAGCCGACAGATGCATACCCTCACCACCATCCACGTTTCGACATAGACGAAAAAGCTATGATCGCAGCAGCTAAAACATTGTGTGCTGCGGCTATTGAGTATCAGAACTGAAGATCAGTACGATGCTGAAGAACGTCCCTATTCTCTTGGGATGGTCTTCAGCTTTTTAACTTTTCTATAGATATAGGGTTGTGGTTTAGCTGGCAATGTAAGCGGCAAGCTCATTACCCACACTACGGCGCTGGCGGACGGCTTTCGCGATGTCACTGATTTTCTTCCTATTAGAACCACAACCTAAATAAATACCACTTAGTAGCGCAGGCACAACTGCGGGGTAGGCCGTGGCCATGAGACAACTGGTGTCACTTTGCCAGCTGGCTCATGGCTGGAGGCAATCCCCCACGTGCCTGCGCGGGTCCAGAAAGCAGACACTCAGTGACTTCGATACGCAACAACCAGTCGAGCAACGACCCGCAGCCGCGTAGTCTTTCTGCCAAAAGCGTTTAGTAGTCGGGTAACAGACGTAATCTTTCAGTTTATTCGTTCTATTAGAACCATAACCATTCGATAAAAATCACCATATTAATAGAACATTTACTATTTTCCAACATTACAGTTGATTTTCGTTTTTTCTATACTATAATTAATACGTATATGGTCCTATTAAACGGGAGGGAACAACATGGCGAATCCACATTATCTATCGTCTTACATCGTTACATTTCATACTTTTGCATTACTCCATGGACAACATGCGAATCCATACTATACAAAAGTAGTGGAAAGCGACCGGACTTTTATTGTCGAGAAAACACCATTAGAAATTATGAGAGAGTCTTGTGCGCATTACCGTTCCAACTTTGAGTCCATTATTAACAGTTCCAAAATGGATTTAAAAAACCGACCAAAGCCACCGATTATGCTGACTCATTCGAATGATCGGCCGTTATTATTTTTCCCTTTACTGTCCCCTACCTTACATAAAAACTCATGGGTGGCTTATCATGCAGTAAAAGACGCTGTTCAGCACGAGGATGGTGTAACCGTGATTCTAAAAAACGATACGCAGATGCATCTAGATACGTCGTTAGCAACTGTTTATCGCCAAATGGCATTATCGCATATTTTGTCTCAACGATTTGAAAATGCTCAGGAAGAATTGCGAAGTTCTTATTATATGATCATGGACCCGAAGAGTTCTGATTCGACAATTTCCTAATATACAGATTCAGTAACTCTTCCGATCGGTTACGTAAGCGAACATTCAAGTAGCGTCGCATATCTTGATAGCCATCATGTAAAAATACATATTCCGTAAATAGTTCATCTGTTGAATGGCGTATCACTTTCATTTTATGCTTTCGCAAATACAAAGAAGTTGTTTGTAGATCAGCAGAAACTGTGTTCATCGTCTCGTCTAGCAAATTAAGGTACGGGCTTTTCAATTTAAACGGTACCTTCTCTAATAACTGACGGTCACGTTCCATAATCGTCAATAGCATAGGAAGATAAATATAGTTCTCCAAATACGGCATTGCCTCTGCGGGGATCAAAGGCATTGAATTCGCCTCCTTACAGAACGTGTGTTCTTAATTTAATTATAATTCCATTAGCGCAGAAAAGCAAGTACTTGTAGTATGGCTTTTTTTTCGCATAAAAAAACTTCCAGTTGTACTCACTGGAAGTTTTGTCGCTAAATCAACATATCAAGCGGTTTATTCATTTCCTGGTTCATCACCAATAAAGTGGATAGAAAACACTTTCCATGCGCCATCTTCTTTATTGAATACAGTCACTTGGCGACCTTCATGTGTATTTTCTACCTCTGTCTCAATATCCGTGAATGTCGTTTTCAATGTAGAAAATAACTGTGCGCTATCACCTGAATATTTTACGATCGTTTCATTATCTGTTTCACGTTTCATCGTAGAATTCTCAAGCATTTCTTCCGTAGCCTGACGCTCTTCTTCGAGATCATAGCCTTTAGTAGAAAGTGTAGCCAGATAACCTTCCACGTCTTGATTGTTCAATGTTTCGATGTAGTTATCAAAAGCAGCTAGAATTTCTTCTTTATCTTCTTTTGGTACGCCAGTAGCTTCTTCGACTTTGTCACCTGACATGCTGAATCCTACTTTATTTTCATCTACTCCATGATCGATGGCGCCACTGCCTGGTGCTGCTTCGCCAGTTTCAGGATCGTTCTGATTCGTTTCATCTGCGTTACCGCATGCACCTAACACGAGCACTAATGCCATGGATGCGACTACCATTTTTTTCTTCATATGCCCCTCCTACGTAGAGAAAAAGGCCTTCAACATGCAAAGACCTTTTCTTCTTTTAATTATTTTACTTCTACCCAACCATTTTTGATTGCTGTAACAACAGCTTGTGTACGGTCATTTACACTCATTTTTTGCAGAATGCTGGAAACGTGGTTTTTCACAGTTTTTTCTGAGATGAAGAGTGTTTCACCGATTGTCCGGTTGCTCTGGCCATCTGTCAACAATTGTAGAACTTCACATTCGCGCTTCGTCAATAAATGGAGTGGACGACGAATATCGTTCTGCTGGAAGGATCCTTTATGTTCTCTCTCACTCAAACGACGGAATTCTGTTACTAAATTATGCGTAATTTTTGGATGTAAGTATGAGCCACCATTTGCTACTACTTTAATTGCTTGAATAATCGCATCTGCATCCATTTCTTTTAGCATATAGCCGAGAGCACCTGTTTTCAAAGCGTGTGTTACGTAGGATTCGTCGTCATGAATGGATAGCATGATGACGCGCGCATCTGGAAATTCTTTTATTAATTGCTCAGTCGCGTCTACACCATTCATGCGTGGCATATTAATATCCATCAGCACTACGTCTGGCTCATACTCTCTGTACAACTCAACTACTTCAACTCCATCGTCGCCTTCTGCTACTACGTTAAATGATTCTTCAAAATCCAAAATCCGTTTAACTCCTTCACGGAATAATTGGTGATCATCTACTATCAAAATTTTTGTCGCTTCCATATCCTATTCCTCCCAGTAAATACCTTACTTACAGATCTTCGTCCAATGGAATTTGAAAAAGTATCGAAGTGCCTTCTCCGACTTTCGAAATGACCTTCATTTTCCCTTTCAATAACTCCACACGTTCTTGCATTCCAATTAAACCAAATGATTTCTCTTTTACTTCATTTGTATCAAAGCCCAGACCTTGGTCTTTGACTACTATATTAACTGATCCGCGTAACCATTCGATTTTCACCCATATTTCATCAGTTTTCGCATGTTTAATACTGTTATTAACTGACTCCTGGATGAGACGGAAAATACCTACTTCAAAATTGGAAGCAAATCTCTCTTCTGCTCCGTTGCTTTGAAAATGAATGATTAGCGGCGCCTCGTATTCACTAATGGTCAATAAATACTTTCGCAATGTAGGAACTAGTCCTAAATCATCCAAAGCCATAGGTCGCAAGTTATAAATGATACGACGTACTTCAGATAGCGCACCTCTAACCATTTCTTTTAGGTAAGATAGTTCTTGCATCGCTTCTTTTGGGCCATGCGTAACAAACGTTTTTTCGATTAAACCCGAACGCATCAAGACATTGGCCAGCATTTGCGCAGGTCCATCATGAATATCACGTGATAAACGTTTACGCTCTTCTTCTTGGGCCTGAATAATCTGAACCGCAAAATCTTGTTTATGGCGAGCCGTTTCCAGTGCTGTACTTACATTTTTCAAATCAGATGTTAAATATGTGATCACAGTGGTTACTTGGTTTACAAGTTGATCCGCTCTTTCAATTGTAGAGAGCAGCAACATCAGTCGACGTTCAAGTTCATCCCGTCTTTCACGAAGTTGTTTCTCCTCCATTTTATTGATGGAGGCGCGTACAAGCAAGTCATTTGCTACACTATAAGCTTGTTTAACTTCATCTTCACTGTACGTTTCAAAGTCTTTTGATACAGTAGCCAGACGTTTTCTTGAGTGACGTGACATATCCTCTAAGGAGTCGCCTTCTGTTATCACATGAGAAATACTTTCTTTCACTTCTGCTAACTCTTTTTGCATCTCTTCAAAACTTCGGCGGCTTTGTTCACTAATTAAGAAAATGTCGCTTTTTGAACGATCCATTACATTTACCATGTTGCCAAAGATTTTCTCCATCTGTTGAATGTCAATTGCCTTATCGTTCAAAGAACTCCCTCCCGCACCCGTTTATGTGAAAATTCGCAAAGCGAGCATTATTGCAGTTTAGCCTAAATACTTATACACTTCATATATAGTATATCATTTTAATGATGAATAAGTATTATAAGTATATTACAAATGTAGGGGGTACGACAAATGCGAGCTAATTATAAAACCGTAAAACTATACGGAGAGAGTGAATTCGTCATCCAAAAATCCCGTTTTCTGTCATTTGTCAAACGAGTCGAGACAGAACAAGAGGCACTGGACTTCATACAGGACATCAAAAAAAGCCACCATACAGCTACTCATAATTGTTCTGCTTATATCATAGGAGAACATGACCAGATCCAAAAAGCGAACGATGACGGGGAGCCTTCAGGTACAGCCGGCTTTCCTATATTGGAAGTTCTCAAAAAGCAACAGCTAAAAGATACCGCGATTGTTGTAACCCGCTATTTCGGCGGCATTAAACTCGGCGGTGGCGGATTAATCCGTGCGTATGGCAAAGCAGCTTCTGAAGGCATTGCCGCAACAGGTGTTGTGGAAAGAAAATTACACACACTAGTTAAAACTTCTATTGATTACACATGGCTAGGCAAAGTAGAAAATGAAGTACGGCAATCCGATTACCCGTTAAAAGAGATCGTCTATGAAGAGGACGTTGAACTCTTTTTATATGTTCCTGAAGAAGATCAGGGGATTTTTCAGGAATGGATGATGGAGTTAACGAACGGTCAAGCGGTCATCGCCACAACCGGACATAAATTTCTAGAGTTCGACATCTGACTATACGTCCAATTAAAAAGCAGGTATAATGATAGAAGGTAAACTTTATGAGCAGTAGGTCTGATTTCATTACATCACTACGAGTTTTCATGTAAAGAGTTGCCACTGACGGTTTTTTCTGCCGTACACCCTGGAGGTATAAAATGAAAAGAGCAGAATATAAGAAAAAGAACGCGTCCAAAACGAAACGCTTCTTGAAAATAGCATTTTTCACGTTCTTCATAGCGATCATAGGCGTTGCCGCTTATGCATTCAAGCTGCATAATCAAGCGGTGAATGTACTAGATCGTTCTTATGAACCCATCGCTAAGACAGAACCGCCAGAAATGTATGTAGAACCCGCAAAAGATAAAGTGTCAATTTTGTTGATTGGCGTAGATGAAAGAGAAACGCGGCAAGAAACAGGAGAAAACGGTAGGTCAGATGCACTAGTACTCGCAACTCTGAACCCTAAAACAAAAAGTGTCAAACTCGTCAGCATTCCCCGTGATTCATATGTTTATATTCCACAGGTAAACTATAAAGATAAAATCACACATGCTCATGCCTATGGTGGCACTAAAGCCTCTATTGATACAGTCGAAGAACTATTCGATGTTCCCGTCAACTATTACGTCAAAATGAACTTTAATGCATTCATAGATGTGGTAGATGCACTTGGCGGTGTAGAAGTCGAAGTTCCATACGAGCGTATAGAGAAAGATGAAAACGATAAAAATGCAATTCATCTTATGCCAGGCATCCAACGCCTAGACGGACGCCACACGTTAGCCCTAGCACGTACTCGTAAACTCGATAATGATATCGAGCGCGGCAAACGTCAGCAAATGATTCTTCAGGCGATGATCAAAGAAGCGACATCGATTACATCCATTACAAAATACGGGGACGTGATCAATGCACTTGGCGATAACATGAAGACCGACATGACATCCAAACAAATGTTATCGTTCATACAGTATATAAAAAGCGGACTTCCGGATGTTGATACCATCACGTTGACAGGTTATGACGACATGTCGACAGGTATTTACTACTACAAGTTGGATGAGCAGAAGCTAGAAGAAGTAAAGCAGATTTTGAAATCCCATCTAGGGTTGATTCCCGACTCTTCTTCTTTAACCGAGCTAGACACGGACCAATCCTCCGCGTCTTCCCAAACAGATTATCAATAGTCCACACAGAAGCGATGAAGCCATAGCTGGTTTCATCGCTTTTTATTATGGATACAAATAGTAATGAGTAAAGAGAGTTAATTTGAAAGTGGTTTGGAATTTCCGTTGCAGGCCGACGCGTTCCATCATAAAAAAGCCCTCATCCGCTTCGCAGCAGACAAGGACTCGTTATATTTATTTACCAATCATGCGTACTAAATTTAACAACGGACGATAATTCGCCCCTGCCAAACCAATCAACTCTACAAACAGCTCAATCACAATCAACATAACGAAGATCAGTAGCAACGCACCCCACACTGTAGCTTGTGAGAACAATACAGCGGCTGCTCCGAATAAAATCGCAATTCCATAAATCGTAAGCACAGCTTGTCTATGCGAGAAGCCTACACGCAATAAACAGTGATGCAAATGCGACTTATCTGCTGCAGTAATAGATTGCTTCATACGAACTCGTCTAACAATCGCAAAGAACGTGTCTGAAATTGGAACACCTAGCATGATAATTGGAATAACTAGTGATACAACGGCAACGTTCTTAAAGCCGAGCAATGCCAGTACCGAAATCATAAATCCAAGGAAGAGTGATCCAGTATCGCCCATAAAAATTTTCGCTGGATGGAAATTGAAAAATAAGAATCCAAGCGAACTAGCTGCCAATATAGAAGCCGTTGCAGCAACAAAGACATCTCCCATTAATAGGGCCATTACCGTAATAGCAATAAGCGCAATAGTGGAAACACCTGCTGCCAAACCATCCAATCCGTCAATCAAGTTGACAGCGTTCGTGATTCCGATGATCCAAATGATCGTGATCGGAATACTTAAATACCCAAAGTCGAGCTGACCAAGAAACGGCAAGTTGATGAATTCAATTTGTAATCCGCCCCATAGTACAACGACCAACGCAGCTGCTAGTTGGCCTGACATTTTTGCTTTTGCTGTTATTTCCAGCATATCGTCTAAAAAGCCAATCATGACGATCAGTACTGCACCTATTAGGATGCTGACTGCGTGCTCGTCTTTCGGCAATAATATAGCATATCCAATAATAAACGCTCCGAAGATTGCGAGCCCGCCGATTCTAGGCATGATTCTCGCGTGGACTTTCCGATAATTGGGGCGGTCAACCGCACCGATCCGATACGCGAATTTGATGACTAGCGGTGTTAGTATAATTGCAGCGATAAAAGCTACAGACATTGCAATGAATAACATGTCTTTCCTCCCCAATTAGCATTACGTACATATCACCTTTTAGTATAACATGATTGTTGCTAGATTTCATCATTTAGAACGCATTACTCATCTATTCCCTTACTTGCTTACATGCATACACTACTAAACACCGCCACAACAAGGTTTTGTCCATTTTACATGTGATCAGTCGTGATATATCTATCGTTCTTCTCTTTCAATATATAGATAGTCTTTTGTCCACCCTTTTGGTAAAATAGATAGGAATCTCTCATTATAGATAGAGATTTATAAAGGAGCGTCTAATTCATGTTGAAAATCTTTAAACGTAGAACTGGAACGAGTGAACGTCAGTTGCGTAAATACCGCAAAATTGTGGAGCAGATTAATTCACTAGAACCTAAATATATTGCTATGTCTGATGAGGGTCTTTCTGAAATGACAGATCAATTCAAACAACAGTTAGCAGACGGCGCAACCGTCGAGACCATTATGCCGGATGCATTCGCAGTTGTGCGTGAAGCATCTAAACGGGTTCTCGGTATGCGCCATTTTGATGTGCAACTAATCGGTGGTGCTGTATTAACGGAAGGTAATATTGCTGAGATGCCGACTGGTGAAGGTAAAACACTTGTTGCTTCTCTACCTTCATATGTACGCGCGCTTGAAGGTAAAGGCGTTCACGTCATTACAGTTAATGATTATCTGGCAAAACGGGACTTTGATCAAATCGGTCAAATTCATCGTTTCCTTGGATTGACTGTCGGATTGAATGTGCCCATGATGCAAGGACCAGCTAAACAAGCCGCTTACGAAGCAGATATTACGTACGGTGTAGGTACAGAGTTCGGCTTCGACTATTTACGGGATAATATGGTGCAGCACACTTCTCAAAAAGTGCAGCGGCCTTATCATTTCGCTATTATCGATGAAGTCGACAGCGTCTTGATCGACGAAGCGAAGACACCATTGATTGTAGCAGGCAAAACGCAAGCTGATGCGGACCTTCACCATATCGCAGCCCGCCTAGCCAAACGCTTTAAAGTCGAAGAGGATTTTGACTTTGACGAAGCAACAAAGGCCACTTCCCTCACGGAACAAGGAATCGAAAAAGTCGAGAAAGCATTCGGTATCGACAATTTATATGATTTAGATCACCAAACACTCTATCACTACGTTATCCAAGCGGTCCGTGCCTTCGTCATCTTCAAGCGTGATGTCGATTACATCGTACGCGACGGAAAAATTGAATTGGTAGATATGTTCACGGGTCGCATTATGGAAGGTAGAACATTATCGGATGGACTTCACCAGGCAATTGAAGCTAAAGAAGGCGTCGATATTACAGACGAAAATAAAGCACAAGCTCAAATTACCATACAGAACTACTTCCGCATGTATCCAAAGCTTTGCGGAATGACAGGTACTGCGAAAACCCAAGATAAGGAATTCCGTGAAGTTTATAATATGGAAGTAATCCAAATCCCAACGAACCGTCCACGTGCACGTATCGATGCACCAGATTTCGTTTTCAGAACGACAGAAGAAAAGTATAAAGCAGTAGCAAAAGAAGTAGCCGCACGTCATGCGAAAGGGCAACCAGTATTGGTCGGTACTACATCCATACTTCAATCCGAAGCGGTCGCCAAGTATTTACGTGATGAAGGTTTGAAGTTCCATCTATTGAATGCGAAAAGTGTGGAGCAGGAAGTTTCATTGATTTCCGAGTCTGGACAAGCAGGCAATATTACCGTTGCTACTAATATGGCAGGACGAGGAACAGATATCGTTCTCGGTGAAGGCGTGGAAGAAAACGGTGGATTATTTGTATTAGGTACAGAAAAACATGAAAGTCGCCGGGTAGATAATCAGTTACGAGGCCGTTCAGGTCGTCAAGGCGACCATGGTGAAAGTCAATTCTACCTTTCTTTAGAAGATGAAATGTACATGCGCTTCTCTCCAGAAGAACTCGAGAAATTCTTGACGAAAGTCCGGACCGATGAGAATGGTAAAGTACTGAATCCTGAAGTACATGAACTGACGGAACGTACACAACGTATCGTTGAAGGCGCACACTTCTCTATGCGTGAATATAACCTAAAATTAGATGATGTCATCAATGATCAACGTGAAGTCATTTATTCCTTACGTAACCGCGTACTAGAAGGTAAGGATATTTTCGAAAAACTTAAGACGATGTTGTCAGAAACGGTTGAGTTCGTTGTTTTAGATAGCTGCCCCGATAATGAAATCGCCGACAACTGGGATTTCGAGCGTATCGAACGGACTATGAACGCGCTATTACTGGCGCCAGTTAAGCTCCCCCATTCATTAGACAGAACCGCAGATATAATGAAAGAGTACGATGAAGAAATGGCAGAGTTGTTTGCATTTATCGACACTTTCACTGATAATGAACAAGTGAGTCAACTGTTGCCACAAGTCATGTTGAGTTATATTGACACGATGTGGGTTAAGCATTTAGAAGTAATGACTCGCCTAAAAGAAGGAATTGGATTGCGTTCATACGGACAAGAAGATCCTATGCGTATTTACCAGCGTGAAGGCTTGCAGTTATTCGCCAAGCACTATCAACGCCTGCGCCGGGATATTGCGTCCGAAATTATCGCATTCATGAAGCAACTCAATACACAACAGGAGGTTTCCCAATGAAACTCTTCAATTTATTCAAAAAAACCGATAAAACGGGATTGGACAGTACAGTTGAATCCGAAGAAATTTTAGAAAACGGCCAAGCAGGCTCAGGCGATGAAGATATCGAAACAGAACTATCTCTTCATGAGCAATGGAGTCTAACACAAGAGCAGGAATATGTTTTCCGTTTCCTAGCAAATGAACTAGAGCCATTAAAACCCAATCAAATTTCCCTATCAGGTATCGATATCGATTTGGAACCTGCAAACGATAGCTGGTTAGTCAAAGCATTTTTCCGCTCTTCACTTGATCAAGCGATCACTGTAGGCGAAATTGAGTTATTATTACTTGATGAAGAAGGCAATACCGCAGCATCTGCAGAGTTTGATTTGAACGAGTTAGGTGAAATCCCAGCGCGCAGTGCACGTCCATGGGTGTTTGTTTTTGAAAAGAAAGATCAATTGGCAGAAGAAATTCCTGCAACGAACTGGAAGCTCGCATTCAACGTTCACTCGATGATGCCGCATCGATTGGAACTTGCACCTACATGGGAAGAGCAACTCCCTGCCGAGCAAAAGGAAGCGTTGGCTAACATTGTAAGCGATCTTCCGAAATTGAAGCCACGCGAAGTGAATATCGCTGGTTTCCAAATCCAATCACAAGATGACCAAACTATCGCAGCATCTGTATTTGTTCGTAACGGCCACTCTAAACAAATCAACATCGAAAAGTTGCCGCTTGAATTGATAGATGCAACAGGAGAATTGGTAGCTCGAGGAACATTCGACCTGAATCCTCCACTTTCCGTAAAAGCAAACAGCACGACTCCTTGGACATTCATCTATCCTAAGGAATTAGTAAAGAAAGATGAACCGGATTTCTCTCGTTGGACAATCCGCGTTCCACAAGACGCAACGAATTAATACTCACCGGATATGATTGGGGCATCCCCCTCTCCTATCCGGTATTTTTCCACAAAAAATCGATCTTCCACTTAAGGAAGATCGATGTCTCTTCTATTAAATACCTGCAACACGCTTGGCACCTATATAACGCTTGCCCCAGTACGAATCATTTACTCTATCTACACGCACACCCTTTGATGTAGAAGCATGCGCGAACTTGCCATTTCCAACATAAATTCCAACGTGAGAAACGCCGCGTCCTGTTGTGTTAAAGAATACTAGATCGCCATTGCGAAGACTTGATTTCTTAACAGCGCGCCCAGATGCATACATTGCCCGAGAAGTTCTTGCAACTTTCAAACCATTTTTCTTGAATACATAACCAACATAACCTGAACAATCAAATCCTGCTCTTGTCGTACCGCCATAGCGATATTTGATACCCGTTAAGCTAGTAGCTGTTTTAGTGATATTTGTTGTTTTGCCAGCTGCGTCTGCTTGTCCTGCAAATGGTGAGACGATCAGAAGTGTGGAAAGTGTTAAGACTGAAATTACCTTTTGAAATAGATTCATAAGTTCCTCCGATGATAGTATGTATTTTTACTAGTTTGCTTGTCTGTTTATGTCAACTTATATTAGCATTTACCAAACTATTGAATTATTACAGTAATGTAACAAGAGTATTTCAATATCAAACAATATATTACACTTCGAAATATTTGTGTCTTGAATTGACAAATGGAGACGTTCAGTCAATTGTATACTGCGACGATTACTTTGCATTGTATTGTGTTAAGGCGCTAGGAGTTGTATACAGTATCCAACCTAGAAACGCGGTTGGTGGAAAGACTAGGCGGCTGCGGGTCTTTGTTACTCTTTGTTGAGGCATTGCTCGACCGGCTGTTAGGCATTGAAGTTAGTGAGTGTTCGCTTTTTGGATCCGCGCAGGCACGTGGGGGATTGCCTACAGCCAGGAGCCAGCTGGCGAAAGTTCGTGCCAGTTGTCTCCTGGCCACGGCCTACCCCGCAGTTGTGCCTGCGCTGCTAAGTGGTTATTCTGTTAGGTTGTGGTTTTAATTGGGCAAGCGAAAAGAGTAATAACGAACAGTACCCAACCTAGAAACGCGGTTGGCAGCATAACTATGCAGCTGCGGGTCTTTGTTACTTTTGTTGGGTACGTCGCTCGACTGGTTGTTGGGTATTGAAGTTAGTGAGTGTTCGCTTTTTGGATCCGCGCAGGCACGTGGGGGATTGCCTACAGCCAGGAGCCAGCTGGCGAAAGTTCGCGCCAGTTGTCTCCTGGCCACGGCCTACCCCGCAGTTGTGCCTGCGCTGCTGATTGGTTATTCTGTTAGGTTGTGGTTTTAATTGGGCAAGCGAAAAGAGAAATAGCGAACAGTACCCAAGCTAGAAACGCGGTTGGCAGCATAACTAGGCGGCTGCGGGTCTTTGTTACTTTTTGTTGGGTACGTTGCTCGACTGGTTGTTGGGCATTGAAGTTAGTGCGTGTTCGCTTTTTGGACCCGCGCAGGCACGTGGGGGATTGCCTACAGCCAGGAGCCAGCTGGCGAAAGTTCGCGCCAGTTGTCTCCTGGCCACGGCCTACCCCGCAGTTGTGCCTGCGCTACTAAGTGGTAATTATTTTGGTTGTGGTTCTAATAGGAAGAAGATCTGTAACTTGATGATACTGATTTTCGGCTTTTGAAAAAAGAAGTATATGAACTGCCTTATACATAATACACCCCGAAAGCCATCCACCAGCGCCGGAGTGGTGCAAATGAGCATTCCACTCTCATAGCCAGTTAACCCAGTTGCTCTGTACAAAACAGAAATGACCTTGCCAAACCACTACCCGTGAAGCATCTTAGTTACTAACGAGCGAACCATAATTCTACCCCGTACTTAATCACTAACACATGGAAAAGCAACGGCCAGAATTGCCCTACAAGATTTCCAACGAAGACGTCTACTGTGACAGGCGTAGTAATATCCCATCAACCAACGCTAAAATAGGACAGATGATCGTCACGATCAAAACTACTTCACACAAAAAGGCTATCCCGGAAGTCAACTTGCACTTCCAGGATAGCCCCTCATCCTACTCTATTCTACTCAATCAAGCTGTAGATCCGTGATGACAATTACATCTTCATGATGCAATAACTTGGTAATCGGCCACTCTGCCGTTACCTCTCCAGCTTTCAATTTCTCCATCGCCGCACGCTTCTTCTCACCAAATGCAACCATGATTAACTTCTTCGACTTGATAATAGAAGAGATTCCCATCGTCAATGCGATATTCGGAATCTTATCATCGTTTTCGAAATACTGACTATTAACCCCCAATGTAGAGTCTGTCAGTGTCGCAACATGTGTGACTGAGTCGAATGATGTTCCTGGTTCGTTGAATGCGATATGACCATTCTCTCCCACACCAAGAAGTTGAATATCTAACGGGTGAGAATTCAATTGATTCTCGTATTCATTACACTCTTTATCTAAATCTTCAGCCATACCGTTTGGAATATACGTTTCTTTAAATGGCTTTTTGCTGAATAGATGTTGATTCATAAAGTATGCATAGCTATTCGGGTTGTCAGCGTCAATACCGACATATTCATCTAAATTGAATGCTGTAATGTTTGAAAAATCTAGAGACGAATTAGTCCATTCATTATAAATCGGAATCATCGTGCTGCCTGTAGCTAATCCAAGTACATGCAATCTATTATGTTGAAGTTCTTCAGAAATCAGATTAAATACTTCCTTCGCGCCTTCTTCAGGATTTTTCACTACAATCCATTTCACATTTTCCATTTCATACACCAGCTTCCTAGGTTTTACCTTATTATATTATAATTTTAATTAAACATACGGTCAACATTGAATACATGTTTTCTCACTTAGTATTCCTTACTCTACTCACTGTTACGTTAGAATTTCCATGTGCATCTGACGGGCTATTCAGACAGTACCTTCATACTAGTCTGAATCATAATTACAGCGAGATGCGTATGATAAAAGCATGTAAAGTGATTGAACATATTGTGAACAATACTCTTTATCTACTATTCATAGGGATTCCCCTAATTCTTTATTCCCCCAGCAGGACTATGATGAAAGTATGAATTCTATTCACACAAGGAGGTGGCCGTATTGAGCAAGAAGATATCTTCTCCAAATCAACCAAAAGAAGAGACGAATTTAAAAGGTACCTTGATCATGGTGATGATCGTCGGGATCGCCATTCTTGTCATGTGGTTCGGCGCTTACGGATTATTTTTATCTAGATAATAATCAGCAGTAGAGGAGGAAACATTATGCATTTGCATAAGTATGAAAAAGTATGGCTTGTGTTCGGTTTAGCATCATTGGTTTTATTCTTACTCATTATCGGCTTTGCAGCGTTCTGGAAAGGAACACATCCACAAAGTCACATCGAAACAATTGATCCACAAAACGTCGAAGCGAATGAATCATTCCAACCTGACAATCTTGGTCTAACAGAAGTGGCTGACGGGAAATACGTTGTCAATATTGTCGCTTCCGCTTTCAACTATGACTTCGGCAAAGAAGAAGACGGAACCGCTACTAAGACGATTCGCGTTCCAAAAGGTTCCACAGTCCTTTTTCAAGTAACGAGTAAAGACGTCGTCCACGGATTCCAAGTGGCAGGCACAAATGTCAACATGATGGTCGAGCCTGGACATATTAGTCGCTTCGAATCAGTTATGAAAAACGATGGCGAATTCACAGTAGTCTGTAATGAATATTGCGGCATCGGTCACCATTTGATGTTCGGCACAGTAGAGGTGTACTAACTCATGGAAATATTTAATTTCTCCAAAAAAGAATCCAGACTATATATGGCCTTTATGCATGTCACATTCATCTCCCTTTTAGTCGGTGGATTGATGGGATTGCTTCAGACATTAGTACGTTCCGGTAAATACACGTTACCATTCAACATTGATTACTACACGATCTTAACAACGCACGGTGTTATACTCGGTTTAGTATTGACTACGTTCTTCATCGTCGGTTTCCAATTTTCTCTTATGGGGAAAACAGTCGGAATTTCAGATAAACAATTAATGTGGGGCTGGATTTCATTCTGGGTCATGTTGGTGGGTACAGTATTATCCGCATGGATGATTTTAACAGGTGAAGCGTCTGTATTGTATACATTCTATACCCCACTTCGCGCGCACCCTATTTTCTACATCGGCCTGACATTAGTAATTGTAGGTAGCTGGATTGCTGCATTCACTAACTTCCGTCAACTATATGTATGGAAGAAAGCCCATAAAGGTGAAAAGTCTCCTTTACTAGCATTCATGGTAGTCATTAATATAATTATGTGGTTCGTCGCAACACTTGGTGTAGCGTACTCGGTCATCGTATTGATCTTGCCTTGGTCACTTGGTTACGTCGCCACAGTCAACGTATTATTAACACGTACATTATTCTGGTATTTCGGTCACCCACTCGTATATTTCTGGTTGTTACCTGCTTATATGGCTTGGTATGCAATCATCCCGAAAATCATCGGTGGAAAACTATTCAGTGATTCGTTAGCAAGACTGGCATTCATTCTATTGTTGATGTTCTCGATTCCCGTCGGATTCCATCACCAATTGACCGAGCCAGGTATTGATCCGACTTGGAAGTTCATTCAAGTAGTCTTAACGTTCATGGTAGTCATCCCTTCATTAATGACTGCATTCTCTTTATTCGCTACATTTGAAATCACAGGCAGAAGAAAAGGCTTTAACTCCCTATTCGGTTGGTTTAAAAAGCTTCCTTGGAAAGATGTTCGTTTCTTAGCACCATTCGTTGGTATGGCAGCGTTCATTCCGGGTGGGGCAGGCGGTATTATTAACGCTTCTCACCAAGTAAACTCTCTTGTCCACAACACGATTTGGATTACAGGTCACTTCCATTTAACAGTTGCAACAACAGTGATTTTAACATTTTTCGGTATTGCTTATTGGTTGATTCCTCACTTGACGGGTCGCCGGTTGACTCCTAGATTAAATAAATTAGGAATCATTCAGACGTTTATCTGGGCAATCGGTATGACGATTATGTCTACTTCGATGCACATTCAAGGTTTGATTGGTGGACCACGTCGTTCAGCATTCTCCGAGTACGCAGGTGGCGATCAAGTGTCTACTTGGATTAGCTATCAAATATGGCAAGCTGTCGGTGGCACGATTCTATTCATCGGTATCCTCTTGATGTTTTATATCTTCATTCAATTAGCATTCTTTGCACCACGCGGTTATGAAGAATATCCAATCGCTGAAGAAGAAGTAGATGCTGAGAAATCACCAAAGATTTTGGAGAACTGGTATTTGTGGATTGGCATTACGATCGCATTGATTCTATTCGCGTATACGATACCGATGATCGATATCATTAAGCACTCCCCTCCTGGATCTATTCCATTCGACTGGCCAATTGGACGTTCTTAAACAACAAAAAGCCCATGAAGAATCCCGATTATGACTTCGGGTTTTTCAGGGGCTTTTTCATAACTTGGTTACGATAATGAACATAGCGTATGACAACTACCTATAAGATACATAGTGACTTTCCACATATATTAGTCCTTTAGACCCTATAACTTATAATATAAATGAATTCTGTAGTGCTTTCATATATTATAAATCTAATTAACTAGTAAACTATTTACTAAAAATAAGTCTAAATGTACGTTTAATATCTAATAGTGTATTGTATGATAGGTTTATAGGTTTAATTATTGGTTAACACTCAGTAGTATAAAGTACCAAATCTACCATACTAAAAGGAGATACGTCGAAATGAAGAAAATTGCCCTAGCCACGATTGCTTCTCTTATGCTTGCAACCAGCATCTCAGTTGGCAGTGTTGCGGCTGCTTCCAAAACGCATGTCGTGCAAGCAGGAGAAACTCTTTACAAAATTTCCACTCAGTACAAGATTACGGTAACTGAACTGAAACGTCTGAATTCTCTCACTTCTAATACTATCAAAGTTAAACAGAAACTAATAGTAGAAAATAAAGCGAACTCTTCAAAAGTTGTCTCTTCTACTAACTCATTTGGTACATTATCATCAAGCAAGCCTGTAACACAGCCAAATATTACTGCTACTAGCCAGACGCTTGGTAAAAAATTAGTAGATATTACACAGCCATTACTAGGAACTCCTTATGTATGGGCAGGCGCAACTCCATCAGGATTTGATTGCAGTGGATTCATTTACTATGCATTCAACAAAGCGGGTGTTAAAGTTCCTCGATTAGATACAATCGGTTTCTATAACCGTTCACTATTTATAAAAGATCCGGTAGTAGGAGATTTATTATTCTTCGAAAATACATATCGCCCCGGCATCTCACATATCGGAATTTATCTTGGTGATAATGAGTTCATTCATGCAGGGACGAAAGCAATTGAAATTGCTTCATTAGATTCTTCTTATTGGAAATCACACTTCATGGGCTTCAAGCGCTTTGTAGATGTAAAATAATTAATGAAAAACGGGTTGTCCTGTAAGTCATCATGACTTGTAGGACAACCCGTTTTATTTATTGTTTTGATTATCGTGCAGAATATCCACCATCAATGACAAGCTCTGCGCCTGTAATATACGATGCTTCATCTGATGCTAAGAAGAGTACGGCATTCCCTACATCTTCCGGCTGACCCAAACGTTGTAGTGGCGTCATTTTCTTCAATATATCAAGTTGAGCTTTCGACTCTTCAAGATTTGCAACCATTGGCGTCTGGATCACGCCTGGGAATACTGTGTTCACACGGATGCCTGCCTGTCCATATTCCGCCGCTGCGGCTTTAGAGATCGCACGTACTGCACCTTTTGAAGCAGAGTACGGATTCAAGCCCATACCAATCAAAGCAGTATAAGATGAAATATTGACGATTGCACCTTTTTTCGCTTCCTTCATATATTTTGAAGCGTGCTTCATACCTAGGAATGTACCAAAGCTATTGATATCTGAAAGTCTGCGCCAATCTTCAATCGTGATCTGATCCACAGTTTTTTCCGTTGAGATACCCGCATTATTCACAAGAATATCAATTTTGCCGAAGTTATCGACAGCTTTTTTCATTGCGTCTTCCCACTCTGCATCTTCAGTTACATTCAATTTAATAGTAAAAATATTGTCCTGACCGCCCCACTTTTCTTCAAGTGCCGCTGTATTGATATCCGCTGCAATTACTTTTGCACCTTCTGCCGTGAATTGCTTTACCATCATCTCACCCATACCCGATGCTCCACCTGTAATGAATGCTACTTTATCTTGTAATCTGCTCATAGTATATCTCTCCTTTATTGTTATTACTGTAATATACTTTAACATTAAACTATATGCAGTTCAATTATTCTGTTTGACATAATCTGTATCAAATACTGAACGTTTCTACACCTCTCACTTTATACACACCTTGTATAGGCCATATGCATACGATATAATAAGAGATGTATATATACTCTATAAATGGGAGAAGTGAACAGTTATATTCAAAGATCAACGTTATCTTCATTATAATGCAGCGGGTTTCCGGCAGGATTTAATTGCAGGGATTACTGTTGGAATTGTAGCCATTCCGCTTGGGATGGCTTTTGCAATTGCTTCCGGTGTGAAACCCGAATACGGGCTGTATACGACGATCATCGCAGGTCTTTTAGTCGCCTTGCTAGGTGGTTCACGTTACCAAATTGCGGGACCTACTGGCGCATTCATTCCTATATTACTGGCTATTGTGCTGCAATACGGTTATGAAGACCTTCTGATCGCTGGATTTCTCGCTGGTATCCTCCTCGTCATCATGAGCTTTCTCGGTGTCAGTAATCTCATTCATTTCGTCCCCCGATCAGTGACGATAGGGTTTACCGCTGGGATAGCTGTCATTATTTTCACTGGACAATTCCAAAACTTTTTTGGATTGACAGGAGTGGAGAAAAAAGAGTTTTTCCATGAAAGTATGATGGAAATTGCCCGTCATTTTCATACCGTCAACACATTTAGTATTTTGACTGCCGTAATCGGCTTGGTCGTCATCTTCCTTTTACCCAAAATCGCTCCAAAGGTTCCGTTGTTACTTATTGCACTGTTAGTTCCTACTATTTGCTCGATTTTGTTTTTCCCAGGTAAAGTGGAAACGATTGGTACAGCATACGGTGGTATTCCGCAACATTTTCCTAGTTTTCATTTTCCAGAGATTACACTCGCCAAACTGGTAAACCTATGGCAACCCGCTTTAATCATTGCCGCACTCGGTGCAATCGAATCTTTACTATCCGCGGTCGTTGCAGATGGAATGAAAAGTAAAGTACCGAAACATGATTCCAAGAAAGAATTATTCGGGCAAGGTATCGCGAATATCGTTACACCGTTATTCGGTGGAATCCCAGCAACAGGTGCCATCGCCCGTACCGCCACAAATATCGGCTCAGGAGCAGTCAGTCCGATATCTGGCGTCGTGCAAAGTTTATTTGTATTAGCGTTCTTATTACTATTCGCACCTTACGCTTCTTATATACCGTTAGCCGCAATGGCGCCGATTTTAATGTTCGTTGCGTGGAATATGAGTTCACGTAAAGCCTTCGCTCAGATCGCTTCGTTACACTCAGGGGATTCACTTGTGTTACTGACAACGTTTCTGTTGACGATATTCGTGAATCTAACGATCGCAGTCGAAGTCGGAATCTTACTCGCTGCCCTGTCGTTCTTACGCAAGATGAGTGGCTCTTTACATATTAAAAAGAGTAAATTGACCGATGTCGAGAAGTTCAAGTTGTCTCCAGAAAATGAATCCGAGCTAGTCAAGTTCAAAATCTCCGGCCCGCTGTTCTTCGGTACGGCGAAGTACTTCGAAGATCGATATCCTGAACTATTGAATCTTGAACAGAAGATGATTATTTTAGACATGAAAAATCTAACAGCTATAGATGCAACTGGTGAAGCGGCCCTTTCTGCCATGCTGGACGAAGCAGATCGCCAAAACAAGCGTCTCATCTTTAAAAAAGTGCCTCCTGAAAAAGTGAGCTTGTTCAAACGTAGTGGTTTGTATGACAAGATCGGTGAAGATAATTTCTTTATGTTGTGAGTGTTGGGGTGATTGGGTCGTTGCTCGACTGGTTGTTGGGGAATGAAGTTAGTGCGTGTCTGCTTTCTGGACCCGCACAGGCACTGGGGGATTGCCTCCAGCCAGGAGCCAGCTGGCGATGGTGCTGCCAGTTGTCTCATGGCCACGGCCTACACCGCAGTTGTGCCTGCGCTACTGAGCGGTATTAATTTAGGTTGTGGTTTTAAGCGGTAAAGCAAAGCAAGAGATAGCGTACAGTACCCGACTAACAAACGTGTTTGGCAGAAGAGACTATGCGGCTGCGGGTCTTTGTGACTTTTTGTTGGGGGCGTTGCTCGACTGGTTGTTGGGAACTGAAGTTAGTGCGTTTCTGCTTTCTGAACCCGCACAGGCACGTGGGGGATTGCCTCCAGCCAGGAGCCAGCTGGCAAAGTGCCGCCAGTTGTCTCCTGGCCACGGCCTACCCCGCAGTTGTGCCTGTGCTACTGTGTAGTATTTATTTTGATTGTGGTTCTAACTAGAATAAAATCAATGACGTAGTGATACTGATCTTCTATTTTTGAAAAGGAAGTATACGAACTGCCCTACACCTAATGCAACGAAGGCGCCTGCTGTGGTAGGCGTAGCGTGGAGACAGAGACAGGCGAACTTCCTGTCTGTGGCTCCTCGCGAAAGCCATCCACCAGCGCCGAAGTGGAGACGATGAACTTGCCACTTAGATCGCCAGCTAAACCACAACCTCCTAATTGAACAGGGAAAAGAAAAGCACGTGCAAGAACGACAACTGAATGCCGCTTATTAGGCATGCTAAATAGAAACGGAATACAAAAGCACTTCGACGATTAAAACAACTAGACGAACTGCCCTACACCCGATGCAACGAAGGCGACTGCTGTGGTAGGCGTAGCGATGAGAC
>NZ_PDYL01000027.1:0-33865 GCF_002743035.1 Sporosarcina sp. P12(2017) | reverse complement strand
AAATACGGCAAAGCGAACCCTTCGTTGTTCGCTTGGCTCAAGCCACGCCCCTCGGAAAGCGTGCCTTTCGGAGTGCAGGGAAACGGGGTGAGATAGTTATGTCGCAGCCTCTTTTCTATTCCTCTTATAAAGAAGAAATTTTATGGAATTCAGGTTGGCCTTCTGTAAATGTAGCCAAATAGTTAAAGCCGATTGACTGATATAACTCTAAAGATTCTTTGAACTCATGTGCAATTTCTGTTGTTCTATGCGCATCTGAACCAAGAGTAATGATTTCGCCTCCGCATTGTTTATACAAACGCAAAATGTCTTCACTTGGCATATTATGTGGCAATCCGTAGCGAGTTCCCGAAGTATTCAGTTCAATCCCTTTACCATCTGGTATAATAGTGTTGAAGATCTTTTCTAAATAGTCATGAAATAGATTAGCTGGCGGTTGATCAGTATAGCGTTTAATCAAATCTGCGTGTCCAAGCACACTGTAACGCTTATAATTCTGAACACAATACAATAGTTCTTTGTAATATGTCTCAAAGGCAGCCTCTGTTGAACGATCTTCAAACAACTCGCGATAATGTAAGGATTTATTTTCGACTGTATGCAGTGAACAGATGACGAAATCAAATTCATGCTCGTCCATCAATTCTTCGTAAAGATGCAAGAGGTCAGGTTGCAAGCCGATTTCAACCCCTTTTTTAATCGTCAGTTGTCCATCGAATTGTTCGTTCAATTGAAGAATCTTTTGTGCATATTCAATTTTATCAAAATCGAAATGAATCGTTTCATCCGGATATTCATAATCGATGTGATCGGTAAAGCAAATTTCGGTAAGGCCTTTAGCGATAGAAGCTTTGGCCATCTCTTCCATCGGGATTTCACAATCCGCTGAAAATGCGCTGTGCATATGATAATCAAACATAGTTTCCAGTCTCCTTTTCTTTACTACATATTGTAGCAGATGAACGATGCTACTAACAGTTGACAATGCTCTCTATAACCATTATAGTAATAATTAACTTTAGCGTAGTAAAGCAGTGAAGTATATTTTTCGCATGAAAGGCGGTAGAAGATATCTTGTATTCTGAAATTCTTGGAAATGAACATGAAAAGCATGAAAAAATCATCGGCACATTAGGAAAACGATTCACTACATATGGCTATAAGCGAATTAAAACATCCGCATTTGAACAATATGATCTGTATTCCAATGTACGTACCTCTATCAATCAAAACGAAATGATCAAGGTGATTGACTATACCGGCGAAGTACTCGTATTACGCCCGGATGTAACAATACCATTGACACAGCAACTCGTTCAGTTGAATGATAATTTACCCGAAGAAATGCGTTATTATTATGTGCAAGAAGTCTTTCGGCAGACGTTCCAGGAAAATGAACGTATCGGTAAAACACAGGCAGGAGTCGAGTTCTATTGCAAAAGTTCACCCGCATCAGATGCTGAAACAATTATGCTTGCATGTCACGCATTACGAGACGTTGGTTTCACAGATGTGAAAATCGAAATTGGTTATGCTGGTTTCTTTAATGAATTAATTGCGGACTCTGATATCACTGCAGAACAAACTGTGGAACTCAAGACGTTGATTCAAGCAAAAAACGTCGTGGAAATAGGTCCGTTCTTACAGCGATTGTCTATAGACCCTTCTATTAAAGAAGTACTCGAGCAATTACCTCTATTATACGGTGCACCTGAAGTAGTGTTTGAAAGACTACAAAACTTACAGGTTAGTGAATCGGCACAGGATGCGATCAAATATTTACAGCGAACATGCGATATCGTCGAACTATACGGCTTGAAGAAGCATATCGTCATCGATCTCGGCTTGATTAACCACATGGGGTATTACTCGGGAATCATTTTCCAAGGCTATGTTGAGAATTTCGGCAAGCCCGTTCTGATGGGCGGCCGCTATGACGCATTAAGCGAAGAGTTTGGAATGAAATTACCGGCGATTGGTTTTGCATGTGAAATCGAATCATTAGTCAAAGCTTCATCTAGTAGAGAAAAGAAGGAACGATATAGCATCGATGTGACTGTAATATATGAAGAGAGCCGCATTAAATACGCAATCGATATTACGAATGAGTTGAGAGAGCGTGACTATCGTGTCATTTCTAAACCTATGAAAGATGCAGAAAATCAGACAGACAGTCTCTACACGATTCAATTAACAGAACAACAAAACAAACTAGTAGATCAAGAAGAAGTAAAGGAATTCATCGACTTCAAACAATTGCTTGAATTGATCGCAAGCAAGAAAGGGGTACCTGAATGGATTATCTAACAGTAGCAATGGCAAAAGGACGAACAGCTGAACGGGCGATGAAGTTTCTAGAGAAATCAGATGTGCATTTCTCAGAATTCACGGATGAAAGCCGGAAGCTCGTCATTTATGATGATAAACAAAAGATCAAATTAATTTTTGTCAAAGCAGTAGACGTTCCAGTGTATGTTGAAAAAGGCGCAGCGGACGTAGGAATTGTGGGGAAAGATGTCATGATGGAAGATCCTCGTGATGTCTATGAATTACTGGACTTAGGAATTGGGCGTTGTAAGCTGGCGGTGGCGGGATATCCCGATACACCAATTGAAAACATACCATTTCTGACGGTCGCTTCAAAATATCCATTAGTTGCGAAAGAGTTTTTTGACAAAAAAGGTATCCGAACAGAAATGATTAAATTGAATGGGTCAATTGAACTCGCGCCATTGATCGGCATGTCAGATGTTATTGTCGATATCGTCGAAACGGGTACAACATTAAAAGAAAATGGTCTCGTCGTCTTGCAGGAGATGGCAGATGTCAGTGCCCGTTTAATAGTTAACAAAGCGAGTTATGCTACGAAAACTGAAGATATCCAGCAGTTCATCAAAGATATGAAGGAAGGCTTGGAGGTGCGTTCATGAAGATCATACGTGGAGCTGAATTCACAGAAGAGCTACTAAGACGCAATGATTCCAATCAAACAGATTTGGAATTTGATCGCAATGTCTTATCGATCATTGACCAGGTGCGTTCCGAGGGTGATCAAGCAGTTCTAGATTTCACTGAACGTTTTGACGGCGTGAAGCTAGATAGCTTGATTGTCACAGAAGAAGAAATTAATGAAGCGGAACAAGCAGTTACAGAAGATTTCTACCGTGCATTGCGCTCAGCAAAAGAGCGTATCACGACTTATCACGAGGCGCAAAAAGAGCAATCGTGGTTCTTGAATCCGAATGAAGGGATCATGCTCGGTCAGAAAGTAACGCCAATCGACAGTGTTGGACTTTATGTACCGGGCGGAAAAGCAGCCTATCCGTCGACGGTCTTAATGAATGCATTGCCAGCGAAAATTGCAGGAGTTGGACGAATTTCCATGGTGACTCCACCTCAACGTGATGGCAAGATTAATCCCTATGTTTTAGTTGCAGCAAAAGAAGCGGGTGTAGATCGAATCTATAAAGTAGGTGGAGCACAAGCGATAGCTGCTCTAGCGTATGGTACAGAGACAATTGAAAAAGTTGTCAAAATCACGGGCCCTGGTAATGCATACGTTGCAAGAGCGAAAAAGTGGGTGTTCGGTGATGTAGCGATCGATATGATTGCTGGACCAAGTGAAATTTGTGTCGTAGCCGATGCTCATACGAATCCTATTTATGCAGCAGCAGATTTGTTGTCCCAAGCAGAGCACGATGAGCGCGCTGCTGCAGTGTGCATCACAACAAGTGAAGCATTTGCGGCTGAGCTTTCCAAAGAAGTAGAACGTCAGATAGCTGAACTCGATCGTAAAGAAATCGCAACACAGTCTATAGAGCAATTTGGCCGTATCATTATAGTTGATTCATTGAAAGAAGCATTTGATATAGTGAACCGTTTAGCACCAGAACATTTGGAGCTCATGATTGATCAGCCTATGGAGCACTTGGCAGCTATACGAAACGCAGGAGCGATCTTCCTAGGTCAACATTCACCTGAAGCATTGGGTGACTATATGGCTGGACCAAATCACACATTACCGACGAGTGGAACAGCAGCGTTCTCTTCTCCATTAGGTGTTTATGATTTCATGAAAAAGTCGAGTATTATCTATTATTCCGAGAACGCTTTGGCAGAAGTGGCAGATGACGTCATTACTCTAGCAGATGCCGAACAATTAACAGGCCATGCCAACTCGATCAAAGTACGAAAGGCAGGATACTAATGCGTAAACAACAACTAACACGTAAGACAGGTGAAACATCTATTGAAATGGATTTTTCGTTAGATGGCACGGGAGAGACGAATATCCACACAGGCGTTGGTTTCTTTGACCATATGCTGACGGCATTCGCAAAACACGGACGTTTTGATCTATCCGTAACATGCGATGGTGACATTGAAGTGGACCAACACCATTCCGTCGAAGACATCGGTATTGTACTTGGACAACTATTCAACCGATGTATCGGGACAAAAGAAGGAATAGAACGCTTCGCCTTAGTTTCCACACCAATGGACGAAGCACTATCCACTGCATCCATTGATATCAGCGGCCGCTCATTCCTTGTTTTTAACGTAGATGGAATGAAAGACAAAGTAGGAGAATTCGACACAGAACTAGTCGAAGAATTCTTCCTAGCGTTCACAAACAACGCAAAAATCACATTACACATCAACTTGAACTACGGAAAAAATACACATCACATCATAGAATCCGTATTCAAAAGCTTCGGCCGTGCCCTACGCGTCGCCAGCACCATCAACCCAGAAATAAAAGGCATACCTTCTACTAAAGGGTCCTTGTAATTAAATATTTCACGGTTTTGAATTCTGAAAGATATTCTAGTTGATCTTCACTGCGGGCGGCGACTCCCGCGGGGTAAGCATGAGTCTTGAGACCCCGGACAGATGCCTTAATTTCTGCAAAGTACACAGAAATACGGCAAAGCGAACCCTTCGCTGTTCGCTTGGCTCAAGCCATGCCCGCAGGAAAGCGTCCGCCCGGAGTGCAGATCAACGGCGCTAATGTATTATCCAAATTTCATTTATTAGGAGGACTAGTTGATGATTTTATTCCCAGCAATCGACATTAGAGACGGCAAATGTGTTCGCCTCATCCAAGGTGACTACGCACAAGAAATAATCTACAATGACTCACCAACCAACATGGCACAAGAATGGCAAAATCAAGGAGCCGAGTACATCCACGTCGTAGACTTAGACGGCGCCAAAACTGGAAACTCCGCCAACAAACAAGCCATCGAAGCCATCGCGAAATCAGTTAGCGTACCCGTTCAAGTAGGCGGCGGAATCCGAAACATGGAAATTGTCGACTCGCATATCGAAAACGGCGTTGCACGTGTCATTATTGGCACTGCAGCGATCCAAGACCCTGAATTCTTGAAAAAGGCCGTGGAAAAATACGGTGATAAAATTGCTGTTTCAATCGACGCGCGTAACGGCTTAGTCGCAACAGACGGTTGGACAGAAACAAGTGACGTCAAAGCAGTTGATTTATTGCAAGACTTAGCGGAAATTGGCGTCAAAACAGTTGTCTATACAGACATCATGAAAGACGGCATGCTTCAGGGACCAAACTTTGAAGAACTGAAAATAATGGATGACGCGTCTTCGATCGATATCATCGCATCAGGTGGTGTATCGACAGAAGAGGACATTAAGAGACTCGCTGCTGAAGACATGTACGGAGCTATTATCGGGAAAGCATTATATGAAGGCAATCTATCCTTAAAAAAACTATTGGGGGACGACAGTCATGTCAACAACTAAAAAGATCATTCCGTGTTTAGACGTAGATAATCGTAAAGTTGTAAAAGGAAAGAAGTTTCTAGACGTACAGGAAGTGGCAGACCCCCTTACATTAGCAAAAAAATATGTCGCGGACGGCGCAGATGAACTCGTCTTTTATGACATCTCCGCATCGACGAAAAATCGTGGCATGTTCCTCGATTTAATTGAGGAAATTGCAAAAGAAGTACCAATCCCATTCATCGTAGGCGGAGGAATTCGTACGCTCGAAGATGTGGACAAAGTATTTGATCTGGGTGGTAACAAAGTCTCCATCAATAGTGCAGCTTTGACAAATCCGGAACTAATTAAAGAAGTAGCAGATAAATACGGATCAGAGCGTGTAATGTTATCAATGGATGTTCGTCAAGAAGGCGAAAACAAGTGGTCGGTTTATGCAAAAGGTGGTATGGAAGAAACAGGGATCGATGCGATTGAATGGGCGAAGAAAATGGAAGCACTTGGCGCTGGTGAGCTGGTCGTCAATAGTGTGGACGAAGATGGTGTCAAAGACGGTTATAATCTTGCACTTAACCGTGCTATGGCTGAAGCTGTCAATATTCCAATCATCGCAAGTGGTGGCGCAGGAAAACCTGAACACTTTAAAGAGGTACTGACAGAAGGAAAAGCAGATGCAGCTCTGGCTGCTTCCGTATTCCACTTCAATGAAATTAATATTCGAGACTTAAAAAATTACTTAGCAGAAGAAAATATTGCAGTTAGGAATGACTAAAATGACACTAGACATCAATGCATTACAATTCGACGACAAAGGTCTAATCCCAGCGGTTGTACAAGACGATCGCACAGGCGAAGTCCTAATGCTTGCTTACATGAACAAAGAATCTATTGAAAAGACGCTAGAAACAAATGAAACATGGTTTTATAGCCGCTCAAGACAGGAACTTTGGAATAAAGGTGCAACATCCGGAAATACACAGCAAGTTCAACGTATATCTGTAGACTGCGATCAAGATACATTGCTAGTCCAAGTTACACCAAAAGGTCCGGCGTGTCACACAGGCGAGAAAACTTGCTTCTTCACAACGGTAATGGAAAAAGAAGAATCATTACGTGAAGTCGTCTATGAAGTAATCGACGAAATCGCAGATCGCAAAGCTAATCCGATAGATGGTTCGTATACGACGTATTTATTCAATGAAGGTATCGACAAAGTGTTGAAAAAAGTCGGAGAGGAATCTACAGAAGTCGTAATTGGAGCAAAAAATGCTGATAAAGAAGAAGTGTCCAATGAAATTGCAGACCTAGTCTACCATACACTTGTATTGATGAATATTCTTGACCTGGATCTAACGGATGTTCAGCAAGTGTTACGTGAAAGACGACCGAAAAAGGAAGTGCCACGCAATGAGTAGATTTCTGAGCACTGTTGCGCGCCGTACAGAACCTTATGTTCCGGGTGAGCAGTTGAATCAGCCAGATATCATTAAATTAAATACGAATGAAAATCCATATCCGCCAAGCCCTAAAGTATTAGAGGCCATTCAAGCAGAATTGAATGGGAACACGTTACAGCGCTACCCTTCACCAACAGTAGATCCATTGCGTCACGCGATAGCGGAGACGTACGGACTGACAAAAGATCATGTTTTTGTTGGTAATGGCTCTGACGAAGTATTGGCATTTTCATTCATGGCATTTTTCGAGCCAGGAAAAACTATTAAGTTTCCTGAAATTAGCTATAGCTTTTATCCGGTCTATTCCAAGCTATTTAATATTTCATTCGAAAAAGTACCATTAAATGCTGATTTCACATTACCCAAAAAGCAGTTCTATAATTCACCAGGCGGCGTCATTCTACCAAACCCAAATGCACCAACAAGTATTTATGCTGAGTTGGATGTAATCGAAGACATTTTGCGAAACAATCAGGATCAAGTAGTCATTATTGATGAAGCGTATATTGATTTTGCAGGTCCGTCTGCGATGAAACTGATTGATCGCTATCCAAATTTACTTGTAATTCAAACCACGTCTAAATCTCGTGCACTCGCTGGATTGCGTGTCGGATTCGCACTTGGACAGCCTGAATTGATTGCAGGATTGACGCGCATCAAAGATTCATTCAACTCGTACACGATTGATCGTTTAGCTATGGCCGGGGCTACTGCTGCATTTGTAGATCATGCTTACTTCTCGGAAAGTACAAATAAAGTTATTCGCACACGTGAATCTACAGTCCATACTTTAGAAGAATTAGGATTTGAAGTTCTTCCTTCGGATGCAAACTTCGTCTTTGTAAGACCTCTGCATAAGGACGCAAAAGTGTTGTATCAACAATTAAAAAGCCGCGGAATTTTAGTCCGTCACTTTGATCAAGCGGACATTCGTGAATATTTACGTATTTCCATCGGTACAGACGAACAGATGAATACGCTGTTTGAAGTGCTTAAACAACTTACTAAATGAATAAATCGTTCAAAAGCCATTCGATACTGAATGGCTTTTTCTCTGCATTAATGTATACGAAGTAGCATAAAGCCTTGTTAAATTAGCTTTTGTGACAAAGTACAGGACATACAATCAATGTATATGTATACAAAATCGTGTATTTTAAACTTTTTCTATTGTATTTTTATACATGATGTCTTATAATAATAGAAAGAAGCTTGATTGGAGAGATGAATTTATGAAAACTAAAAATATAATCATTATTGGTGCAGCAGGAAGAGACTTCCATAATTTCAATACATACTACCGTGGTAAAGAGGAATACAATGTCGTAGCATTTACAGCTACGCAAATCCCGGATATCGATGGACGTAAATATCCAACTGAATTAGCCGGTGAATTGTATCCTGAAGGAATTCCTATTTATTCACAAGATCAACTACCTGAGTTGATCAAAGAACTAGAAGTAGATGAATGTGTATTCTCTTATAGTGACCTTAGTTACGAAAAAGTTATGGGGATTGGTGCGATTGTAAACTCGGCAGGCGCTAACTTTACACTACTTGGATCAAAAGCAACAATGATCAAAAGTAATAAACCAGTTATTTCTGTTTGTGCAGTGAGAACAGGAACAGGGAAGAGCCAAACATCACGTAAAATCATCGAAACATTACTCGAGCATGATTTGAAAGTAGTAGCGATCCGTCATCCAATGCCTTACGGCGACTTGGCTGAACAACGTGTACAACGTTATGCAACAGTAGAAGATTTCAAAAAACATAAATGTACGATTGAAGAAATGGAAGAGTATGAGCCACACGTTGACCGTGGAAATATCATCTATGCAGGTGTAGATTACCAAGATATTCTAGACGCTGCTGAAAATGATCCAGACGGCTGTGACGTAATCCTTTGGGATGGCGGGAACAACGACTTTTCATTCTACGAGCCAGACTTGGCAATCACAGTTCTTGATCCACATCGTCCTGGCCATGAGTTGAAATACTATCCAGGTGAAGTATGCTTGCGTACAACAGATGTATCAATTATAAATAAAATCGACAGTGCATCTGATGAAGCAATTCAGACGGTCGAAAACAATATTAAATTTGCGGCACCAAATAGCACAATTATTAAAGCTGAATCCAAAATCTCTGTAGATAATCCCGAAATTATTAAAGGCAAGCGCGTGCTAATTGTTGAAGATGGACCGACATTGACTCACGGTGAAATGAAACTGGGTGCTGGTGTAATTGCAGCACAGCGTCTAGGTGCAGCTGAGATTGTCGACCCACGTCCATATGCGGTAGGAAGTTTGATCACAACTTTCGATAAGTATCAGCACATCGAAAATATTTTACCAGCAATGGGGTACGGTGAAGAGCAGTTAAAAGATTTGGAAGCGACGATCAATGCAGCTGATGTAGATGCAGTCATTATCGGTACACCTATGGATCTTTCACGTGTCATCAACATCAACAAGCCTTGTACACGAGTCTATTATGACTTGGATGAAATCGGAACACCAAATCTTGAGTCAGTTCTTACAGATTTCATCAAAGAGCATAATCTTACTGCAACAAATGTGTAAGAATAGATAACTTATCCAGCACCTGTCTCGAATGGAAATTCGTCTGCAGGTGCTTTTTTCTGATATACTACAGGTAGGACAGTAAGGAGGTAGTAACTTGTTTAATTCAAAAATCATTGATCTCGTCATTGGTCTGGTGATGGCGTATTTTGCATATGACCGAATCGCTACAGGACATACCGGGATGGGAATATTCTTCGTTGTGCTTGCGGCATTGAATCTATTGGCATTTTTCCTGAAACTTAGAACTGACAAAAACGTTCAGCAAAAACCACTATAAAACGAATCAGTTGTTCCTTTAACCGGATTCTTGTAGTATAATAAAAAGATTGTAATTTTTGAAATGAGGCTAGAAATCACATGAAAAAATCGATATATGGTTTGACAATTGAACAATTGACAGACTTTCTCATAGAAAACGGACAAAAAAAATACCGTGCAGCACAAGTTTGGGACTGGCTTTATAAAAAACGCGTCTTATCATTTGATGAAATGCAAAACATAAATCAAGAGACAATTGATGTATTGAATGAAAACTTCGCGATCCAAACACTTGAACAAAACGTCAAGCAAGTTTCACAGGATGGCACAGTGAAATTCCTGTTTAAAATGCATGATGGAAACTTAATCGAAACGGTTTTGATGAAATTCCCATATGGCCATTCTGTTTGCGTAACAACTCAAGTTGGATGTAATATCGGTTGCAGTTTCTGTGCAAGCGGACTTCTGCGCAAAAACCGCGATCTCGATGCAGGAGAAATTGTGGGTCAAATCATGAAAGTGCAAGAGCATCTTGATGGTAAGGGCGAAGATGAGCGTGTCAGTCATATCGTAGTCATGGGCATAGGGGAACCGTTCGATAACTATACGAATCTGATGAATTTCCTTCATGTCGTAAATGATCAAAAAGGTCTGTCAATCGGTGCGCGTCATATTACGGTTTCAACAAGTGGTTTGACGGAAAAGATCAAAGACTTCGCAGATGAAAAACTTCAAGTGAACTTGGCGGTTTCATTACACGCGCCGAATAATGAGTTGCGTTCATCCATCATGAAGATCAACAAAGCATTTCCAATCGAAAAGTTGATGGATTCAATCAACTACTATTTAGAAAAGACGAATCGTCGGATTACATTCGAGTATATTTTATTGCGTGACGTCAATGACCATGTAAAAGAAGCGGAAGAGTTGGGTCGATTGCTCGCGGATAAGCGTCACTTGTCATATGTCAATCTGATACCGTACAATCCGGTAGATGAACATGGCCAGTATCAGCGCAGTGAACCGGAAGCGATTAAATCGTTCTACGAAGCACTTAGACGCAAAGGCATCAACGGTGGTGTGCGTCTTGAAAATGGTACCGATATCGATGCAGCATGCGGTCAACTACGAAGTAAACAAATCAAAAAAACAAAAAAACAACCGGTCGGAGAATAATTCTCCAACCGGTTTTTAATTTTTACGAGCTAATTTCACGATGAATTGAACGATAACGGAAATGGCAAGTCCGAATGATGAAATAATGAACAAAGATAAAATGCCAATGGCTTCCGAAAATTCATTATCCATCATCAGGAAGCTGCGAAACATTTCAGCAAATGCTAGAACAAGTACGACCATAAACATTTTAAATGCAATCGATAGTTCATAGAATAATAAAAGGGAACTGACAATGCCGACCATCAGACCGAACACTGCAAACGTCAAATAGTTATTGACGACCAAGTCATGTCCAAGGACTGTCCGCACGCCTAAAATGAGTAGAACAAATGAAATCAATCCCGTAAAAAAACCGACCTTCCAATAACGAGAATCCAACACGTACACCTGCTTTCCTTACTTAGTATAGCGGAATCGACGAAATTCGTCACGCAACCCGACTGTTATTTCATGCGTTTTAGATCGGCCAATAATTCTTCTTTATAGGATTCATTCGAGAAATTATATTCCTTGAGAATATAACCTTCGGAATCCATTAAATAAAAATTTGTGCCATGGACAACTTGTGTAGAAGATTCATGTTTCAACACAAATGTCTGGAACTCTTCCCGCGCAAATGCTTCGAATTCTAGTTGTGTGTAGCCCGTCAGAAAATGCCAGTTCGATTCATCATCTGTAAAGTTTGCGATATAGTCTTTCAATACTGCAGGTGTATCGGTATCAGGATCTACAGAGAAAGAGACGAAGTTCATGTCGATGTCCTGATCTTTCAATTCGGCTTGGAGATCTGCCATTTCACTCGTCAACGACGGACAAACTGTTGTACAATTCGTGAAAATGAAGTCTGTAATCCATGGCGAACCAGAAAGCTCCTTGGAACTAAATGGTTGATTATGCTGATCCGTGAAGGTGAATTCACGGATTTGTTTCCCACGTTCAAGAGGTTGACTACAACCACTGACGAATACTACGAGCAGCAACAGAAAAGGAATCAGACGTTTCAACTGCTTTCACTCCTTTGCATTTGCCCCGGTAATTCAATCACCACAATAGTTTCTGTTGTTTCATTGGAAATCGTGAATGTACCTACATGTAACCGGACAATTTCTTTGACAATCGATAGACCAAGTCCAGTACCGCCAGTTGTGCGAGTTCGTGCTTTATCGGTACGGAAAAAGCGTTCTCCGATCCGCTCTACATCCTCGTCTCCGATGGTCACACCGTCATTCGCGATGCGGTATTGTACACCTTGTTTACTGGCGGTGAGATGAACAGAAATGAATTGCTCTGCATATTTTACGGCATTATCGATCGTATTATAAAAGACTTGTTGCAATCGTTTAGGATCACCTTCCAAAATTAATTCTTCATCAATCGATGTGTGCAATTGAATATTTTTATCCTGTAATCGTATCGCAAATAATTCCAATGTATCCAATAGTAATTGTGCAATTGCAATCGGTTCCGTTTCGAGTGTATATATATCTTGCTCTAAATGATTTAACTCAACTAGATCATGTATGAGCTTCTTCAGGCGTTCTGTTTCTTTCTCGATGGTCGATAAGTAGTGTTTTACATCATCAGGAGACGAATCAATTTTATCGCGTGAAAGTTGTGCGTAGCCGCTAATATACGTCAAAGGTGTCCTGAGCTCATGTACAATATTTGACGTAAAATCTTTCTTGCGCTGATCTTGTTCTTCAAGAGAACGGCTCATTGTATCGAATGCAGTTGCCAGTTTACCAATCTCGTCTTTCCGTCCTGTATTGAGTCGGTTCGAATAATCGCCTTTAGACACTTCTGCCGAATAGGTCTGCAATGTTTGTAACGGCTCGAATAACGAACGCCATACTCGTTGCAAAATTAAAAAAAGAACAATAAAGAAAATACTGCCTACAAGTAACATGATTGGAAGACTGTCATGGAAAACATCTTGAATCGCAGCGAGGGGAACATAAATATAAATAAAACCAATTAGTCCATTTTCGCCTTTAATGGGGAAAATCCCACCAAAGATTTCCCGTTTTAATTCATCCACATACCCTTCTTTCATAACAGGCTTACCCGTTTCTAGTATCTTCTCGTCGCTTTCATTAATGAGTGATTGATAATCAATCTGATAAGGGAAATAGGAAGTTAGATCATCCAGACGATCCACGACGATGATTTCATACTCCGAGACGATGTTATACCATTGAATCTTTTCGATGATCGAATCACTTAGCTCGCCGTAATGATAGTGAGAAGCTGTTCGATTTCCCTGATACATGATAGACTCTTTAATCTGTTCTTTATATAAATCGGTATACAAGTAGTGAATAAAGAAAAATGAGAATAATATGGTACAGGTGATGCTACCTAAAAATACAATCAACATCTTTTTGCTTAGATTCAAATTATTCATTCAGAGTCCTCTAATTTGTAGCCAATCCCCCATACCGTCTCAATCATTTTACCTGCGTCTCCTAGTTTTAATCGAAGCGTTTTGATATGCGTATCAATTGTGCGCTCACTGCTCTGGTGATCGTCGCCCCAGACCAATTCAAGTAATTGTTCACGGGAATATGCACGTCCTTTATGTTTGACTAGCAACAATAACAAGCCAAACTCCTTCAAAGTTAAACTTAAAGGTTTTCCGTTAAGCTGTGCGGTATATGAGTCTTCATTAATGGTAAGGGGACCTGCTTGTAATACGAGTGGAACAGGATTATGACGGTAGGTTCTGCGCAAGACGGCTTCGATACGCGCCACAAGTTCTCCTGGTAAGAAGGGCTTGACAATATAGTCGTCTCCACCAAGCTTTAACCCTTGGACTTTATCCCATTCCTCGCCTCGTGCAGATAGAAAAATCAAGGGAATCGAGGAAGTACGTTTCATTTCCTCTGCAAATGTGAAGCCATCCATATAGGGCATCATCACATCGACTATGCATAAATCTATAGTATGTTGCTTAATTACTGACAAAGCTTGCAAACCGTCGCTGGCTTGTAATACGCTATATCCCGCATCTTCTAGGATCACTCGAATTAAATCACGCATTTGCGGTTCATCATCAATGACTAATAATTGGTAACCCAATTTAATACGCCTCATTTCATAAAATCTCTATACGCCAATTTTCCGGAAAAGATGTGAAATCCACATGAAGTTTCAAAAAGTTGTCGAAACTTCATTGAAATTTCGTAATCATATTTTATAATCATAACAGTAAAATGAATAGACAGGAGAATGAAAAGATGAAACGTTTTGGAATGTTTGTAATGAGTACGGCAATGATAGGTATTCTCGCTGGGTGTGGTCAAGACGAGAAGGTACCGACGGAAGCTGTTTTACCTGAACCAATTGAAGTTGAACTTACAGTACCTGAACAAGGAAATGTGGATGAACCGGTAACGATCACTACGCTCGTGACACAAGGTGAAGAAAATGTAGATGATGCATCAGAAGTAGAATATGAAATCTGGGAAGAAGGCAAGAAAGAAGACAGCATTCTCGTAGAAACAACCAATGATAAGGAAGGTATTTATTCAGCAGAAAACACATTTGAGACTGACGGGTTGTATCACGTGCAAGTTCACGTTACTGCACGGGGCATGCACGTCATGCCTGAAAAGCAAATTCAGATCGGAGAAGCTACTCAACAACCGGATGAACACGAAAGCGCACAAGAAGGTCAACATCATGAACATGGTGATGGAGTAGAAGGGCTTTCTATTCACTTCATGCAACCTGAGGAAGCAAAAGCAACGACAGATACAGAGTTGATGACGCATGCGCAGCTTGACGGCGAAGCAATTAAGGCACAGGTCCGTTATGAAATCATCTCTGCAGACAAAGAAACTACATGGGTAGATACGGATGAATCCAAGCCTGGTGAATATACAGCAAATTATCAATTCCCTAAAGCAGGCAGTTATCAAGTGATTATCCATATCGAAAATGAAGATATTCACGAGCACGAAGAACATACAGTAGAAGTGAAATAAGTACCATCCCTCGTCACTCCGGTGGCGAGGGTATTTTATTGAGAAGTAAAAGCTGTAATTCATTGATGAAAAGGGTTACACTAGTATAGTGAAAGATTAACCAATCAAGAGGAGTGTTAGCATGACAAATTATCCAGAAAAAACATGTTCCATTGAAAGACTTGTAACCATTCCGGAGGACGTACAAAAAGTACTTAACGGTGAAAAGTGGGCTACTAGACGTAATGGTGTCTATGCATACCCAGGCGAAACGATGACGTTAGAAGGTAAAGAGTATAAAATTGATAAATTGTATGAACAAACACTCGGAGAACTAACAGATGAAGACGCCAAATCAGAAGGTCATACAACAGTTGAAGAGTATAAACAGGCGATGTTGTCGATCCACGACAAAATGCCTTGGCTTCCTAAAATGAAAGTTTGGGTGCATGAATATAGCCCAATTCAGAAATAATCTCCTAAATGAACTATTATTACGGAGCGATTGTCTTTGCACACGTAGTCTCGGCTATAATTTCAGTAGGACCTTTATTCCTCCTGCTGCCATTAATACGCCGGCTACGTACTGCTAAAGCAGAAGCGGAAGACATCTATCTGGCGTTTATCCGAGTCATTATCCGACTCGTTATGCATTCAGGCCATGTGCTTGTTGTGTCCGGTATCCTACTGATTTTATTTGGTCCGTGGCCATGGCACACTTCGTGGGTTGTTCTCACAATAGGCGTCATGTTGCTGTCCGGATTCTTCCTGGCTACCGGTTTTTCCTCTGTATTGAAGAAATTCCATGAGTCAGGCAATGACAGGGATGCCGTAGTCAATAAATTGCAACGCACTGCTTGGATCTATATTGGATTGCTTATGGTGATGCTTTGGCTTATGGTACAAAAACCGGCAGTCTGGTAAAATTACATAGCGAGCAAAAAGATGTGTACAATGTTGCACATCTTTTTAATTTCAAGATTTGGTTTGACAGTGAAAATTACAGCGAATATGATGAAGATAGCAGTTTTTTGAAGGGAACGATTTGAAGATGAAAATGAAAGTACTCGGTCTGATGACGATCGTTGGATTGCTATTAACAGCGTGTAGTCCAACAAGTAGCAATGAAACGATAAAAATTGGTACGACGGCAGGAATTTATGCAAAAGTCATCGATCAGGTTCTAAAACCAGCACTTGAAGAACAAGGTTACAATGTAGAAGTCGAATCATACGTAGATTTGATCGAGCCGAATAAAGAGTTGGCTGATGGCGAAATCGATGCCAACATGAACCAACAACAAATTAATCTCAATCAGTTTAACGAAGAATATGATTTGCCTATAGTTGCTTTGACGGAAGTTCCAAGCGTTGGTCTTGGCTTGTACTCCAACTCGTTGACATCGATGGATGATATACCTAATGGTTCATGGATTACCATTCCGAATGATGAACTAGGCACAGCTAGAGCTCTACGCTTTCTTGAACAGCAGGGGTTGATTTCATTAGATCCAGATATTTCGACTTATGCGGTTACAGAAAAACACATTGAGAGTAATCCAAAAAACTTGAATATCCAGCCCGTCTTGATTGCTCAGCTAATTCCATCTATGGCAAGTGGTGATTTGGCGATCATTCCAGACAACTATGTCATGGTCAATGAAATGGAATTGGAAGAAGCCCTTGCGCATGAACAGCTTGGTGAAGAATTGCAATATATTGTTGCGGTCAGAGAAGAAGATCGTGAGAAGAATTTTGCCATAGCGATTAAAGAAGCTGTCGCATCAGAGAAGTTCCAAGAAGCTATCGATGAACATTTCCAAGGCTTCGGAAAATAAAAACCACGTATGGACTCAACTATGAGTCATACGTGGTTTTTTCGTCTTCCTTATCTTTGCTGTCGCTTCAAAAAATCTACATCTGGATAATAGGCATCTTTCACGAGTAAATTGGGTCCAAGACAACGAACCGCAGGGCAGTGACAGCTTACGCTTTTCGCTAATGGATGTTGTTGCCATTTAGCATATAAATCAGTCAAATGGTCGGTTTGAATATTCCCAAGTGGGGGAACATCTCCGAAATCTGTCACGATCACGTCTCCGGTAAACATATTGACATTCAACCGGGAACGTCCATCTGGATCATTTCGTACAGTGACATTTTCACTTGCTGCAAGTTTCGTAAATAATTCTTGGTCTCTCGCGTCGTTACTGCAATTATAAAATGGCAATGTTCCAAACAGCATCCAAGTTTGTGGATCACGGTATGATAGCAAATCGAACATTGCTGTGCGTGTTTCATCTAAAGTTAGCACATCCAATGAAGAAGCGAAATCGCTAGGATACATGGGGTGTATTTCATGGCGTCCACATTTCATTTCATGGACGATTTGTTCGTGAATCGTCTGTAAATGAGGCAATGTTCGGCGGTTTAGCATCGTTTCCGCTGACACCATAACACCCATTTCAGATAACGCGCGACTGTTTTCGATCATTCGTCCGAATTGTGCTGCACGACGTTCACGTGGCGGCTTGCGTTCCATCCGAGCGAATCCACCATCGATGAACTCATCCACTGTACCCCAGTTATGTGAAATATGCAGTACATTCAAATACGGTGCGATTAATTCATAACGTTCAATTGGCATAGTTAGGTTTGAATTCATCTGTGTCTGGATCCCGCGTGCATGTGCATACTGCAATAATGGTACGACATATTGCTCTACGGACTTCTTCGAGAACATCGGTTCGCCACCAGTCAAGCTAATTGTCCGCAAGTGGGGGATCTCATCCAACCTCTGCAACAACAGCTCGATTGGTAACGCTTGTGGATCTTTCGGTTGTAGCATATATCCAACCGCGCAATGTTCACAACGCATATTGCATAAATAGGTCGTCGTGAATTCTATGCTTGATAGAACTTGTTTACCGTGCAAATCTACATCTTGATACGCTTCCCATGCATCTGTTAAGCGGGAATGTGATATTACCATGTTCGTTACTCCTTATATCAATTAATTTTTGTCGCTAGCATATTCTGTTAGATCCTTCGCATATTTACTCATCGAAGAGGTAGAAACATCGAATGCTTCGGCGATCTCTTTTAATGTCATATCAAGTGGTTCGTAATAATTATTGTCTTGTCCATAACGGATTGCACCCGCTGCGATCGCTAGTTTCTTACGCGCTTTCGGCTGCTCATCTACTAAGAAGTCTTCGAGTACTTCAAGCAAAGCGTTCGATTCTCGGTCATGTTGCTTTAAAAATTCGCCAGCCGACTCTATAACGCCTGCTTCAAATTCGGTAAACTCATCTCCGGTATAGCCACTTTCACCAAGTGCAATCCAGAATTTCATGATGGAGTCTTTTAGTGAAGGGTTCTCTGTATCTGCAAGTGTTTTAGCAAACTGTTTAATTGCTTCCGAATGATCAATCGGGAAGAAAATTAAACTGGAGACTGCTAGGTAATTACCTTCAGACGTACCATCGGAAAGTATGAAGCAATAGAAGTGTACGCCAACGGGAACAGGTTTATCGCTTTCTTTCCACAAGTTAATCGTTTCATCACCAAGAATACTTGTAGCTGTTAAATATGTATCTCCGACAGCAGTTACTTCACCGACAAATACCCGCGGCTCTGACCATCTATCAAGCAATTCTAGAATGGATGGGCGAATATGTTTTTTCTTCTGCTTGGCCACATAGTCGTCCCAAATATCTCTCCGTTGATGGAAGAAGAATTCATCAAGCGCAATCGTTTCAATCATTTCTTGTGGTAAATAGCTATTCAATGAAGATTTCCATGTATTTGCAAATTCCACGAACGCAGGTATATCTGGTCGCTGGGGATGAATATCATAAAACGTTTGCAATAAGTGCTCCATTTCATCTGTCAACAAATCCTCAACTGTCACAGCTTCTTTTCGTTCACAGCACTTTTTATATTTCTTGCCACTGCCACATGGACATGGATCGTTACGTCCAACCATAAAAACACTTCCCTTATTAAAATTACTACATATCTAAGTGTACCAAACGTGAAGCGAGTTCGCATGATATTTGTGTGATGAGTAATCGGCAGTGAAATCTTCGCTTATTGTTTACTAAATAGTGGAATTAAAAGGATGCAGCCCAATTCTCCCTAATATCTGGCAGACAAGTTACATTTGTCTCTATTCTTCCATATGCTATTTCGAGGTGACCTATGGAACAGTCGATCTTGCTGTTTTTATTGTATGCAGACATCTGTTTGATCATTGGCTTTTATATGTATATCCGAAAAATGAGGAAATTGATTGGTTTTCATTTAGGTATGAATATGAGCATGGTGATGGGCGGTATGGCCGCTTTGTTGTTTGGGATTTTGCTTATCACGCATATGCCGTTTCACTTTACGTATATTACATTACTCTCGGCAATTATCGGAGGAGCAGTTGGAGCTTGGTTTGGCTTGTTGATTGATTATCAGACGTTTGTGACTGGTTTAACAAATGGTCTGATTGTCGGACTAATGGCACCAATGATTGGAACGGTTTTGGAGATGCAAATGCTGTTTATCTGGTTTCTGCATGCTTTCTTCATCGGTAGTTTAGGTGTTTTGTTCATTTCTATAAAAAGGGCGTGAAGGGGGCTATGCTACTTATCATCTTGCTGTTCATGTGGTGTGTTGGTGAAATACTAATCAACTATCGAGTAGTGAGGAAGAAAAGACTGTTGTTTGAAGACCGGTTTACAAAAACGATTTGTATGGCAATTGCGTCCATTTCTTCCTTCGCAACAGCATTGTACTTCGAATTATTGTTACCGGAAGATCAAATCGCTACTTATTTATTGCCCGTATTTCTAGGAGTGTTTATCGGTTGGCGATTTGGTTCGCTTATTAAAGCACCAGCTTCATTAAATGGTCTATATAACGGCGCGATAGGAGGTGTCATGGGTATGATGCTTGGTGCAGTGTTGAAAAATCCTGCGCTTTGCAATATACCCCTTGACTCTAATACATTGATTGCGAGTAATCTTTTCACCATCACTATATTTATTGCCTTTTCTCATTCGTTGGTTTGTTTCTTCATCCGCCGTTCTATGAGAGGGTGAAGATCATTTGGGCAGGAGAGGAGAACAGAACAGTAGTGAAAAAGTTCATCATCATATTGATGTTGCCAATCTTTTTCGTGTTTATATACGCCGTGTGGTCAAAGGCAGTGGAACTACCGAAAATTGGGGAAGTAACGGAATGGCCATTTACAGAAGTGGGTGGGAACGAGACGAACTTCCAGGGCAAACCGAAGCTTGTCACATTTTTCTACACAAAGTGTCCCGATGTGTGTCCGACTACAATGTGGGATCTAACCGCTTTGCAGGAGGAAATGGAAGGTAGAGGAATCACCCAAGATAAGTACTTCATTATAGCGATCACCGTGGATCCTGAATATGATACGAAAGAAAAAATAGTGCGTTACAAAGAATTATTTAATATCGAAGACCCTAACTGGTTGTTCTTTAGAGGTACAGAAGAAACGACTAAAGAGTTCTCAAAATACCTGAATTTTTATTACGATAAAAATGAAGTTGGATTCGTTACGCATTCGACGTCTATGTATATTGTTGATGATCAGGATTTGATACGAGCACACCATAATATGGCGACAGGGAATAATAAAGTGGAAATAAAAGAAATAGCTAATCATTTACAACAGCTTATCAAATAGATCTAGCAGTACTTTGGGAATGGTAGTAAGGAGGTGAACCTTATAAAGCAAATTAATAGAAATCCTGCTTTTTCCTCGCCAACGAGTAACGGACCGGAAGAACAAACTAGAGTATTGACAGATTATATCGGCCAGAAAAATTTATTTAAGATAGCTGGAATTCATGAACCTCTCAGGAAATCATTAACACTCAAAAAGTTTCTCAAAGGCAAACGAAATCAGCAAGTTGTCATTACGTCACTCGATGAGATTAACGGCTGTTTGGAAACAGAAGGTAAAGTCGCAGCAATCGGCAGAGATTTTGTTATGCTGACGAATCTACAGAAAAGGATTTGGATCCCCTACACGTATATTGAAACTGCAAATATCCCCTTTGGTTTTCCTTCTTATTCAAATGCGCATCAGCATCATCTATATGATAATCAGTTGCAACAAAGACTTACCCTTCGATTTGGCGAAACCGTGAACAAAAGAGAAGTACTCGTCCAACAATTTTTTGAAGAGTCTTTTCGGACCAATTTTCTTTCATGGAAAGGAATAAGAGTGGAAGTTATTTCACACGAAGAAACGATCAGTGGAAAGATTGTGAATACGACAAAGAACGATTTGGAGCTTATGCGCTTTGGCACTGTCCGCAAAATTCCTTTAGAGAAGATTCGCTTTGTATCTACTCTTTCCCTAGTTCCATTTTTGAAAAAAGAGATGAGGACACTGATCCTATCTCTAAAGGAAAAAGTAAGAGGAGGCTGGAACAATGAAAAATAATAAAGGGATTCAATCTCAAGATTTCTCGGGTTTGATAAATCAAGAAGTACTCATTATTACTCAAGCGGTGCAGCTTAATCTATTAGGCCAAGTATTCAGGCCGATTTTTTGCGGCACCATATCGGAAGTGGGGGTAGGGCATCTAACCTTAACGCCTGTCACCGTCAAAATGGTCAATGCCCCTTTTTACAAGTTCCCGACACCAATCAGTATCCCATTGGAAAAAATTGTTTCATTCTCTACAGAAGTGCCTAGTGATTTAGTATTTCCATTAACTTGAAAAGGAGATGGATATATGACGCAGCCGAATGAATGTCAGCCAATCAATATAATTCGTGAAGAAGGGATTAGCACTCATTTTAGCCAGAACATAAGCAAAAGAGTATTGATTCTAACGGAAGCTTTTCCCTTTATGTTTATAGGTGAAATTATTAGTGTAGTGGATGATTTTATTGAAATGAAAGTTCAGATTACGTCCATTCCTGCATTGGAAGGAAAAATATGGTTTGTGCATATAGACTCCATTGAAGTGTTCTATATTGAGACTGAAAATGGAGTTCCAATACCGGAATTAAAAGAGTAGGAGAAGAGGTGAAGTGAATGAAAAGACGTTTCCATGTAGTAGCCATTCCTATACGGATTGTCCTGAACACATTTGGCGACCACAATCCAAATGGCATGATGTATGTATTGAAGGAAAATGAAGAAAAAGTGAAGAAACTCGTAAAGAAAAATCCTTTCATGCCTGTCGATCTCGTTCAGCCGCTCTTTATCCGAGCGAATGAGGGGGATGTCGTGGAAATACTGTTTGAAAATAAGCTTCCTTTCCATGCAGGTATGCATTTTCAGGAAGCAGAATACGATGTTTGCCGATCTGACGGAGCGAATGTGGGATTCAATACCGAAACGACTGTAGCTCCCTGTGAAAAGATCTTATATAAGCTGCACTTGATGAAAGAAGGAAACTATTTCTTCTCAGACCTTGGAAATGTCTCAAGTGATCAGAATGGTTCCAACTCAAATGGTCTTGTAGGAGGATTATGTGTACAAAGTCGTTTCTCCTGGTGGACTGATCCTGAAACAGGCAAGCCAATAAACAGCGGACAATATGCGGATGTCCACCATCCTTTGCTACCATCCTTCCGAGAGTATGTGTGGATGTTTACAGATGAAATGGAAGTGAATGATTTAACAGGCAACAGGCCAATCAATCATTTCTCCAACCAGGAACAAGAGTCCTTCCACGGCGCCAATTATCGCTATGAACCGGAAAACAGGCGCGAACAATTAGTCGCAGAAGGCGTCGTCTGTCCAAACTGCGAAGGTGAGGAAGTGCACCATGATTCATGGGTCTTTGGCGACCCCTCGACACCGATTTTGCGAGGGTATGTCGGAGACCCTGCAAAAATCCGGCTGTTTCATGGCGGAGTAAAGGAAACGCATGTATTCCACTATCACGTTCATCAATGGTTTAGTGATCCATGTGATTTAGAGTCAGAAATTTTTGATGCGCAGGCGATAAGTCCACAAAGTCATTATACAATTCAGCCCCTGTATGGTCTTGGTAGCTTGCAAGGTTCTTTCGGTGACGCAGTGATCCACTGTCACCTCTATCCGCATTTCGTCGCAGGGATGTGGGGGATGAATCGGGTCTTCAATACCCTTCAAGACGGTAGCCAGTGCTATCCGAACGGGGTTCCAATAAAGTCACTTAAGCCTCTTCCAGACAGACCGTCACCGCCTAAACCGACTGAGATGAAGCCTGGATTCCCGAATTTCATTCCAGGAAAAGTTGGTATGAAAGCACCCCGTCCTCCAATGGGGATTGTCGGTGGTAGAGGGCTGACAGAACTAGAGAAGAACGCAGCCATCGCAAACCCTCGACCGGGTGCTGTTTTTACTGATCCGTGTCCTGAAGGTGCGCCCATTAAGGAGTTCAATATCTCACTGATCGAGATTCCTCTAACTTATAATCGTGAAGGTTGGCATGATCCAACTGGGCGGATATTCGTGCTTGATGAAGAACTAGAGGATATTTGTTCAGGAAAGAAAGCACCCGAACCGCTCGTCATTCATGAATCCAGTCATACGCGCTATCAAATTAATTTCACAAACCGGCTGCCGCATATCTTGGATGGTGATGCCTTCCAGCTCGTTACGCGAACTTACGAAGCGGGTATGCATATCCACTTTGTAAAGTTTGATGTGCTCGTAAATGATGGAGCGAATGTCGGTTGGAACTATGATTCTTCCGTTTTATCAGGTGAGACCATCCAATATTCTTATTATGCCGATACAGAGCTCAAAGCATGGTTCTTCCATGATCATTTATTCCCTGGCGCCCATCAGCAACATGGCGTCTTTGGAACAGGCGTTGTTCATCCGCGTTTTTCTAAATATCTTGATTCGTCGACTGGGGTAGAAGTAGATCAAGGTACGGAAGTCACTTGTGTCAATCCGCTAATACCCGATTACAGGGACTTTGTGATATTTGCTCAGGACTTCACCCACTTATTCAATAAAGATGGTAAACCACTAGCACCTCCTCCATTCCCAGGCTCCCCTGATGATCCAGGACTGTTTGGAGTGAACTATAAAAATGAACCGCTGCAATTTCGTTTAGGCAAAGACTGTGATCCTGCTTATAGTTTCAGTTCTTATGTAAGAGGCGATCCAATTACACCGATTTTTAAAGCTTATGAGGGAGATTCCATCCGGATTCGGTTGCTGCAAGGTGCACAGGAAGAATCCCATAGTTTCAATGTACATGGACTACGTTGGCTACATGAACGGGGAGATCTGAATTCCAGATTGGAAAACCAACAGCATATCGGCATATCCGAATCATTTACGAAGGAGATGAATGTGCCGCGGTCAGGTGATTATTTATGGACGTTTGAAACAGAAGAGGATTTGTGGAATGGGTTATGGGGTCTGATCCGGGCATTCGATGAAAAAGTTCCTGAACTAATTAAATTGCCAGACCGGCCCGAACCGAAAGAGCGTTCAAAACCTTTGCCAGAATGTACAGGTACCAAACCGCCATCAGCGGCAGATCCAACTATAGAGATGGTGGAGGGACCTCTGCGAAAATACGATGTCGTAGCCTTTCAAACCTCGATTAAGTATAACTCGTTCGGTGATCATGATCCGGATGCCATCATCTTTGCGTTGCGTGAAGATATGGAGGCTATACAGGACGGCAAGAAAGAACCAGTACCGCTCGTCCTACGCGGCAACGTGGGGGATACTATCGATGTTACATTAACTAGCTATCTGAAACCAGAGCTATTTCCATTCAAGGACGGAATCTATCCGTATCCGATTGTGAAGGAGCAAGCATTTTATCCACCATCTTTACGTATCTCCCTTCATGCTCAATTACTTGATTATGACGTTAAGACGTCTGCAGGAGAGACAGTTGGATTCAATGGCGATCAAACAGTTGGGCCTGGTGAGTCCAGGACGTATCGCTGGTATGTCGATTCCGCGGTCGGTGTGTGCGGCATGTGGGATATGGCGGATATTCGCAACCACCGTTCTCAAGGCGCGTTCGGAGCGTTCATTGCTGAGCCGAGGGGAACGGAATATTTGGATCCATATTCACTGCAGCCTGTGTCGACAGGAGCAAATGTTATTCTGCGGAATCCGTACTTGCCAGATACGAGGGAATTCGTAATAGTGATGCATGACGGAGTAAGGTTGCTTGATAAAAATAACCAGGTCATTGTTGATCCTGTGGCTGGTGTTTTACTTGCGCCACCTGAAATAGACGAAGATTTGCTTGATACGTATGATCAAGGGTCGCGCGGCTTTAACTATCGTAGTGAGCGCCTAATTAATCGTTATCTGCAACATGCAAAAATTCATGATGTATTCAGTTCAGATGTTTTTGGTGATCCTTCCACTCCGATATTCGAAAGCTATGTGGGGGATCCGGTCACTATTCGCTTAGTGACGCCGGCTGAAAGAAGAAGATCTCATACATTCCATCTCCACGGTCACCGTTGGAAATTCGATTCGGAAGATGTTCATTCACGAACAGAATCATATGTCGGATTTAACGTTGCGGGTGCTAAAAGAAATCTGCAGTTGCTTGGCGGTGCGGGAGCTTATAGCGGATTCTCAGGTGATTTCATGTATCGGTCAGGTAATATTCGCTGGGATATCGAGCAAGGGATGTGGGGGATTATGAGAGTGTTCGAAGAGCTTAAAAAGCATCTCCCGAAACTGGATCAATAAGTTGTTAAAGAACGGGGGTGTGAAAATGGGGAACAAGAGAATCAGGAAAAAACAGAAGAAAAAACAAATGCAAAAATCAGATTTCTTTATACCGAAAAAATGCTGTCCTAGGAGGGCAGGTAGGCCTGAATTACCATCCCCAGAAAGCTGTCTTCCTCTTGAAAAACGTGAGGAAGTAGACAAGAAAATCGCAGAAACGAATCGGCTATTACTGGATTTGGCACTTGACGATAATCGGTCTGTTAATCAAACATTTCAACGGGCATTTGACGGGCTGATTGGTCTAGAGGTAGAAATAATCAATCCACTAGATGAAACGATTTCTGGAGTAGTGGTGATGGCAGCATTTGATTTCATTGAATTAAGCCGAGATGATTATAAAATCATCGTGCCATATGAACAGGTTGAATCGATCAAAGCTTCCGGCTGTTTTTCGGAACTATTACCAAAAGCCAATTTACTAAATATCGGCCCACATTTGCGTAGGAAGCTAACATTTCAATTTGGAAAAGTCGTAGCCTCTTCTCCAGAACTCATTCAGCTATTCTTCAAAATTCCGTTACATGTCTATCTATTGTTGTTTGAAATGCAGACCATAAAGGTTAGAGTTGGTGGATTGCTAATCGAAGGAGTTCTTGTAGATCTGAATAAAGAGTCGATTGTATTGAAGTTGGATCAAGATACGACGATCATCCCAATCGAAAAAATTAGTCATATTCTAATTAGTGAATGAAAAATCAGTCCCTGTAAATTCGGGGACTGATTCTTTGATTTATTATGTTACATCACATAGAAGATTTCTCAGAATGGCAACAGCCTAGTATCTTTACATGTGAAATCTTGTCGATTGGAAAAATCAAAGTTTCCCCAATTGGATGGCCCTTATTCATTCCTTTTATCCCATCAGTACAATTAAAGTCTGTAGGCAAATCTTTCGGTTTCCCGTTGACGAATATTTCGACGAAATTCGAGCCGACAAAAATAATAGTCCCCTTTGCGATTTCATCATTTTCCAACTGGAACTCTACTTCACAACATATCATTTGGCGCAAACGAAAGTTGAGACCGTTTTGCAAACCGCCTAAACGAATCATAAAGCACGGACAGCACAAGTCTTTTCTACAACGTTTGCAATGTTTGTTTCTACAGCATTTCCTACAGGAACTCTGGTCGCCACATATACATTTTATTGGCTTTCCCAACGTATTCACCTCCCACTGTTCCTTGTAGTATATGAAGATCTGATGCTTGGGAGATGATGGAACAACCTAAGAAAATGGTATCGTCTAGAGAAGCACTTGTAAAACAGATAGTGGAGGGGATTTGACCCACCATGTACACATTTACATTTTTACAACAATTACATAGCTAAGCGTACAAAGGTAGAGGCTAGTTCTCATGATAAATAGTGAAACGGAGTTGGAAAACTAAAAAACCACTCTTTGAATCATCTAGATTCAAAGAGTGGTCTATTACGTAGTATTAGCGATCTAGACTCTTGATGAATTGCAATACTTCATCCGCGGTAGATAGGGAAAGAATGTGATCTATCTGATTTTCTAAGGTGGCCTTAGATAGTTTCTGGATTTGTGAACGTGCACGAAGTATCGAGGATGCACTCATGGAAAACTCATCCAATCCCATCCCAAGTAGTATAGGAATTGCCGTTTCGTCACGAGCCATTTCTCCACACATTCCTACCATCTTACCTTCTTTATGAGCCGCATCGATAATCATTTTTATAAAGCGTAAAATAGATGGATTATATGGCTGGTAGAGGTACGAAACGTGTTCATTCATCCGATCAGCAGCCATCGTATACTGAATTAAATCATTTGAACCAATTGAGAAGAAATCTACATCCTTGGCAAATACGTCAGCCAATATAGCTACAGCTGGCGTTTCAACCATAATCCCGAGTTGAATCGTCTCGTTCACGTCAATTTTTTCACTGATGAGTTGTTGCTTTACGTCTAAGAATATTTCTTTTGCTTGCCTGAATTCATCAATCGTTGTGATCATCGGAAACATGATCCGCAAGTTTCCATATATACTGGCACGCAATAAAGCGCGTAACTGTGTTCTGAACATCTCTTCGTGATCGAGACATAGACGGATAGCACGTAGCCCTAAGAATGGATTGGCTTCATGCGGAAGCTGTAAGTAAGGTAATTCTTTGTCACCACCAATGTCTAGAGTCCGGACAATGGTAGCTTTTCCATTCATTTGTTCTAGCACGCTTTTATAGGCTTCGAACTGTTCGTCTTCGGTTGGGAATTGTTCTTTTCCCATGTAAAGAAACTCCGTGCGGAATAAACCAATCGCTTCTCCACCATTTTTTAAGACACTTTCAACATCGTCGGGTGTCCCAATATTTCCTGCTAATTCAACGCGATGACTATCAAGCGTAATGGCGGGCTCATTCGCAAGTAATTGCCATTCTGCCTTTTGTTTAGCAAATGCATGCTGTTTTTCTTGATAAGCGACTAATGTTTCTGCGTCAGGGTTCACAATAACTCTCCCAGCTTCCCCGTCTACAATAATGATTTCGCCGTTTTGAATCGTAGCCATTGCAGTTTTACTTCCAACAACAGCTGGAATTTCTAGTGTTCTCGCTAAAATAGCAGAGTGAGAAGTAGGACCCCCAATATCTGTCACGAAACCTTTAATTAGTTCAGGATTCAGTTGAACAGTGTGAGAAGGCGTCAAGTCTTCCGCAATGATGACGACCTCTTGCGTAATAGCTTTGGGTGATTGAATGCTGACTCCGAGCAAATGGGAAAGGATTCGTTTCGTCACATCCCGAATATCAGCAGCGCGTTCTCTCATATATGGATCATCCATCGCTTCGAACATTGAAACGTATAAGTTTGCTGCCTCTTGTACTGCATACTCGGCGTTTACGTGTTGCGTCTGAATGGTATCTGTAATAGCGGCGCTTAAATCTGGATCGTCGAGAACAAGTAAATGTGCACTGAAAATAGCTGCTTCCTGTTCACTGAACTTTTCCTGTGTCTGTCTCTGAATAGTCGTCAATTCTGATCGGGAATGAGAGAGTGCGCTTTGCAGACGATCTATCTCTGCTGACACGTCTGAAATGGATTCCTTCAGTACAGTCAACTCAGCATTTTCTAGACGAAAGGCTTTGGCGATAGAGATACCATTGGAGGCTGGTATGCCCTGAAGGATCTTTTCCATTAGTCTTCTGCGCCTTCAGATCGTAATAATTCCTCCAGCTTATTCATCGCTTCTCCTTCATCCTCACCATCCGCAATCACCGTGATTGTAGATCCTGCAGCGACACCAAGTGACATCACACCAAGAATAGATTTTAGGTTTACTTTCTTTTCTTTATACTCAAGTGAAAGTTCTGATTTGAAAGGAGTGGCGGCAGCGACCAATTGGGAAGCTGGACGTGCGTGAAGACCTTCACCATTGCTAAATACGAATTGTTTTTTTATCATTACGAAAACCTCCTGTAGTTTGCTTTGAATGTTTTTGACTGCTTATGAATGATTATGATAGATTTTATTGAATAATTCAAGTAATATGGTGTTATTGATAGAAAAGGTGGGGGGCACATGCTGACAAATGAACGATTTGAATTAATTTTGAATAAATTAGCTACTCATAAAACAGTGAAGATTACAGAATTAATAGAAGCAACCGATGCATCTGAATCTACCATCCGACGAGATTTAACTGAACTTGAAACGCTCAATAAACTTCAACGTATTCACGGCGGAGCCACGTTGCCAGATCGAGACATGCAAGAACTAAGCATTTCAGCCAAGTCGGAAAAACATTTTTCAGAAAAGGTAAAAGTTGCTTCCTTGGCAGCAAGTATAGTCAAAGAAGGGGATTTCATCTATCTAGATGCGGGTACCACTACGTTTCAAATGATACCTTTTCTAAAAGACCGTAATATAACGGTTGTAACAAATGGGCTGACTCATGTTGAATCATTAACTGAGCAAGGCATTTCCTCTTATTTAATAGGAGGTTATGTCAAAGCTACAACAGGTGCACTTGTAGGACAACAAGCTAGGAACTCATTGAAACAATATCATTTCAATAAATGTTTTTTAGGTACGAATGGAGTTGACCCTGTTCATGGGTATACGACTCCAGACCCTGATGAGGCAACTGTCAAAAGTTTGGCAGCAGAGCAATCCAGAACTACTTATATAGTGGCGGATCATTCCAAAGTGAAAAAAAGTAGTTTTATTAAATTTTTATCTATAGAAGAGGCAGTCTTGCTGATTGATGAATTGCCAGACGACATTCTAAATGAACTGGAAGAAAAAACGTTAGTAAAGGTGGTGCAGAAATGATCTTCACATGTACATTCATGCCGACAGTAGACTATACCGCGTATTTATCCAATTTTGAGCGTGGAGAATTGAATCGTACAAATGAAGTGTATTATTATCCAGGCGGAAAAGGTATTAACGTATCACGGGTAGTTCACAGACTAGGTGCAGAAACAGTGGCATGCGGTTTCATTGGTGGTTTCACAGGAGACTATATTGAGGACTTTTTGCAAAAAGAAGGAATAAAAACCGATTTTATTCGCACGGCAGATATTACTCGAATCAATGTGAAAATTAAATCGACTGAAGAAACGGAATTAAATGGGCCTGGTCCAATTTTAAATGAAAAGAATTTTCAGGGGCTTCTTGAACGAATCAGTCGACTAACAGAAGACGACTGGTTAGTGATCGCAGGTAGAATTCCAGCCTCTTTACCTTCGTCGTTCGTATCCGAGCTTGCTACACTTTGTGAAAAAAATAAAGTGAGGCTCGTAGTGGATACATCAGGACCTGCATTGAAACAGATTATGGAAATAACTAAGCCATTCTTGATCAAGCCGAATGAACAGGAACTTGGAGAATTGGTTGGCAAGACCATTCATAGTAAACAAGAGGCAGTTGGCTATGCCAAAAAATTAGTAGGTGAAGGTATTCAACATGTAGTGATATCGATGGGTAAGGAAGGCGCACTCTATGTATCAGCTACAGAAACATTGGCAGCTACTGCGCCGAAGGGGAAGCTCGTCAATTCAGTAGGTGCGGGGGATTCACTAGTATCAGGTTTTATCGCATCCTACTCTATAGATGGGCATGCAGAAAATGCTTTCAGATATGGAGTTGCTAGCGGAAGTGCTACCGCTTTCCAGTCCGATTTATGTAAAAAGGAAGATGTTGAGTCATTATTGAGTCAAGTGATCATTACGAAACTATAGGAAGAGGTGCTATTCTATGAAAATCACACAATTATTGACAGAGGATACAATCAATCTTCATTTGCAGTCTAGGTCGAAGGATGCGGTCTTATCTGAACTGGTTCAGCAGTTACATGATGCTGGGAAATTACGTGACAAAGAACAATTCACCAATGATATTCTGAATCGGGAAAGTCAAAGTACGACGGGTATTGGTGAAGGAATTGCTATTCCACACGCGAAGTCAGCTGCTGTTCAGGCGCCTGCTATCGCGTTTGGGCGTTCTACTGAAGGTATAGACTATGACTCGCTTGACAGCCAACCGGCACATTTGTTTTTCATGATTGCAGCAAGCGAAGGGGCTAACGACGACCATTTAGATGCACTGTCTAGACTTGCGACATTTTTGATGGATACTTCATTTCGTGAAAAAATCTTGTCAGCACAATCAGCAGCGGACGTATTGCAAGCAGTCAATGATAAAGAGTCGGAATTGGATGATGAAGTAACAGAAGAAGTACAAGCACCTAAAGAAGAGAAATCAACTGTCCGTTTGCTAGCGGTTACGGCTTGTCCGACTGGAATTGCGCATACGTATATGGCTGCAGAAAAATTGAATGAGAGAGCAAAAGAACGTGGCCTTTCATTGAAAGTAGAAACGAACGGTTCATCCGGTGTGAAGAATAGATTAACAGATGCAGAAATTGCAGAAGCTGATGCCATTATTGTGGCAGCTGATACGAAAGTGGAGATGGCTCGATTCGCTGGAAAACATGTGATCCAGACGAAAGTCGGAGATGCTATCTATGAAACGGATGCATTACTGGATAGAGCGATTAAAAAAGATGCACCGATTTATGAGTTGGAAAAAGGTCAGGAAGATACTTCATCGAGTGACAAGAAGAGTGGTTTTTATAAGCATTTGATGAACGGTGTATCAAATATGCTTCCATTCGTTGTCGGTGGTGGGATTTTGATAGCGCTCTCTTTCTTCTGGGGAATCGAATCGTCTAATCCAGACAGTCCTGAATATAATGCCTTTGCAGCTATGCTTAACACTATAGGTGGCGGAAAAGCATTCTTCCTCATGGTTCCTGTGTTGGCTGGCTTCATAGCTTCAAGCATAGCTGATCGACCTGGTTTTGCTCCCGGTATGATAGGGGGGCTGATCGCCATCACGGTTTCAGGTGTAGATGAAGTGGGTGGCGGTTCAGGATTTTTAGGCGGTCTTATTGCAGGGTTTTTAGCAGGGTATATCACTTTACTTGTTAAGAAATTATTTGCTCGTTTACCTAATTCATTAGAAGGCTTAAAACCCGTGCTGTTTTATCCGGTTTTCAGTATTGCAGCGACAGGAATAATTATGTTGCTTATCAATCCACAATTGGCCAAGCTATACACTGGATTTTCCGCTTTCCTTGAAGGGATGGGCGGTACGAATCAAATTTTAGTTGGTTTAGTTATTGGTGGAATGATGGCTGTGGATATGGGTGGACCGGTCAATAAAGCGGCATACACATTCGGTATTGCCATGCTAGATGCACAGAATTTCCAATTTATCGCAGCAGTAATGGCAGGTGGGATGGTACCACCGCTTGGTATGGCGATCGCGACAACGTTATTTAAAAATCGTTATACAAAGACAGAGCGTGAAGCAGGGAAAACGGCGTATGTGCTTGGTGCCTGCTTCATAACGGAAGGTGTTATTCCGTTTGCAGCAGCTGATCCATTGCGTGTCATTCCGGCTTCCGTAATAGGGGCAGCGACAGCAGGTGCACTAACGATGGCATTTGATATCGCCTTACGCGCACCACACGGAGGAATCTTCGTCATGGGACTCGTTGAAGGTGGAATCAGTAAAATTCTACTGTATGCACTCGCAATAATTATTGGTTCTGTTATTACAGGCTTAATTGCCGGCATGTTGCGTAAGAAGCCTGCTTGATCAAAATTTGTATATCTATTATAAGCTGTCCATGTAAAGTCATCAGTTGACATAACATGGACAGCTTTTTACTTTTTCTATCCAATTTTATAGCAACATGGTAAACTATTCAGACTGTATACATTCGCATGAACTAGAATACCATTACTAGTACAAAGTATGAAAGATTTTCTAAGTGTATTGTGATGTGAGGAAAACTATATAGAAAAGGGGAATAATTGAATGGGATTATTTGATGCGCTTTTAGGAAATGCTTCCGTCGTAAACAACGATGAAGTGAGGAAAGAACTAGACTTGATCTTGGCAGAAGGCGAAGAAGTGGAAGCCGCGTTTAAGCTAGTGCGAGATTTAATCGTATTCACGAAAACACGATTAATACTCGTAGATAAGCAAGGGATCACAGGAAAGAAAGTAGAATATCATTCCGTCCCGTTCAAAAGTATCTCTCACTATAGTGTAGAAACTGCAGGTACATTTGATATGGATGCGGAATTGAAAATTTGGATATCAAGCTCACTGACTCCGCATATTGAAAAACAGTTTAGAAAAGATAAAGCTATTTATGATATTCAAAAAATATTAGCTACGGTTTGTGTTTAATGTACATCTTATTTAAAGAAGAGGCTGGGACATAACTATCTCACCCTGTTTCCCTGCACTCCGAAAGGCACGCTTTCCGAGGGGCGTGGCTTGAGCCGCTTCCTTCGCTTTGCTCCGTCCAGGGTCTCAAGACGCACGCTGATCCCTCAGGAGTCGGCCTTTCTCCGTTCCGGTACACTCTG
>NZ_PDYL01000026.1:0-36584 GCF_002743035.1 Sporosarcina sp. P12(2017) | reverse complement strand
CAAATCCTGTCCCCGCAACCAAGGTCCCGTGGTGTAGCGGTTAACATGCCTGCCTGTCACGCAGGAGATCGCGGGTTCGATTCCCGTCGGGACCGCCATTTTATACATACGCTTCAAAAAGCGTCTTTCTAGAAATACCAAATGTGGCTCAGTAGCTCAGTCGGTAGAGCAAAGGACTGAAAATCCTTGTGTCGGCGGTTCGATTCCGTCCTGAGCCACCATGAATGCGGGTATAGTTTAGTGGTAAAACCTCAGCCTTCCAAGCTGATGATGGGAGTTCGATTCTCCCTACCCGCTCCAATATGGGCCTATAGCTCAGCTGGTTAGAGCGCACGCCTGATAAGCGTGAGGTCGGTGGTTCGAGTCCACTTAGGCCCACCATTCCGCAGTAGCTCAGTGGTAGAGCAATCGGCTGTTAACCGATCGGTCGTAAGTTCGAGTCTTACCTGCGGAGCCATTTTATGGGGAAGTACTCAAGTGGCTCAAGAGGCGCCCCTGCTAAGGGTGTAGATCGCGAAAGCGGTGCGAGGGTTCGAATCCCTCCTTCTCCGCCATAATTTTGGCCCCTTGGTCAAGCGGTTAAGACACCGCCCTTTCACGGCGGTATCACGGGTTCGAATCCCGTAGGGGTCATACATACAAAAAGGTATTGCACAACTGTGCAATACCTTTTTTCTATTCTTTACTTAAAAATTATATAGGAAGTAACTGAGCGTTATATAGAGGCTTTTCAATAGGGTCGAATCGTGCTACAAATATAAATGGCCGTCCTATTTATAGAAGTTGTATGCTACTGCTTACTATCCTCAAACTGACAGTTAATACTAAGCAAAGCCTACTGTACCTATAGAATGAAAGTATGAAAGCATATGTAAAAGAGTAAGTCCCACGAGCAAGGCTCGTGGGACTTACTCTTTTGAATTATTTATCCTCCTCCGCGTCAATATAGCTATCACGTTCTTTATAAGGGATATCGCCTAGTGGTGATTCAATTCCTTCTTCATCCAACTCATCCTCATATTCTATCGCTTCTTCATTGCGCACAAAGCCAGCTGGTTCACCTGTAATGTCGGATACTGCAAACTCTTCGTATTCTTCTACGCTATCATCCATTTCTTCATCATATAAATCCCCGTAGTCACGATTTTTATTACCGGAGAAGTCGGAAGGGGTTTCAGATGTTCCGGACTGTGCGATTTCTTGGAAGCTATCCTCGTAATCAATTGCATCACCTTCTCTTCGTGCAGCGAATGAATTCGGATCTGCCATGGTTAATAAATCATCTTCAACCGGTCGATCAGTTGGGACATCTTTTTTCGCATCTTCGATACACACAGTAGTGTAAGGGATCGCTTCTAAGCGCTCAAACTGTATTTCCTTACCACAGACTTCACATGTGCCGTACGTGCCTTCTTTGATAGCTTGTAGTGCATTCTGGACGTTCTCCAGTTCACTTTCTGCATGTGTGTTGAGTGCCATGTCCTTTTCACGTTCATATAGTTCTGTTCCCATGTCAGCAGGGTGATTATCATACATCGATAATTCACCTACGTCTTCCTGGGCATTCTTTACGATTTCCGTCTCATTATCCGTTTCAGTCAAACGATCTTCCATAGCTCGTAATTCTTTTTCGAGTTGTTGAATTTGTTTAGTTGTTAACAATGTAGTCACGACCCTTTCTATGTGGCTTTCCTAGTTTACCCATGAAGTCTGAGAAAGCTTTCTTATTTCAGTCTTTCCCTTTTTACAAGCTAGAGTAAACCTTTACAACAAAAAACGTCCACCTTTTTTAGTGTGGACGTTGTTGGTGCGGTTTATTCAGATGAAGTGAGCAATGAGAATGCCGATACCGAGAAGCAGTCCGAACAGCGTATTGGTAACGCCAGTATCCTTCATTGCTGGCATGACTTGGATGGGTTGTTCATGTTTGCGAAAAGTTTTCGTAGCATGTAGCGGTTTGGGGATGCTCAGTAGTACGAGTAATGCCCATGGAGACACATGTCCTGTCACAACCAGTACAATGATCCATACATAGGAGATGATGAAAAACAGTGCCAATATCGTCACAGCATGATTTCGACCTACGAGAATCGCCATAGTTTTTCTGCCACCCTTAGTATCCTGTACAATATCACGAATATTATTTGCTAGCATAATGGCTCCGACTAATAGCATGCTTGGGACAGATAGTAATATCGCGTTGCCCGTGACAGTTCCTGTTTGGATATAGAATGCGATCAAGATCAATAGCATGCCCATAACAAATCCAGAAACGAGCTCGCCAAATGGTGTATAGGCAATCGGGTAGGGTCCACCCGTATATAAATAGCCAATCAGCATGGCAACGGAACCTACGGCAGCTAACCACCAGGAAGTTTCCATGCAAATGTAAATGCCCAGGAGAACAGATAAGCCATACAGAATGAGTGCTAGATTTAATACGGTTTTAGGCTGTACGCCGTTTCGAACGATCGTACCGCCAATACCGATTGAGTGTTCATCATCGAGTCCTCGTTTGAAATCGTAGTATTCATTGAACATATTTGTGGCCATCTGCAGCAATAAACTGGCTACAAGCATCGCTAGAAATAGTGGAAAATGAAGTGGACCGTATTGTAGGGCAATCATGGTACCTAAAAAGACGGGTGCAAATGCGGCAGTCAATGTGTGAGGGCGTGTCAGTTGCCACCAAACTCGCCAGCCGGTATCGGTTTCTATAGTGTGTTGCACGGGTAATCTCTCCTTATACATGTAGTCATCATCTGATAGTATACAACAAAAACAAGCAGTTAGGTAAGTACAGACAACCATTAAAAATAATTGTCGAATGCTCTTCTATACAGCGAGACATTATATATTAAGTACAGCGTCCAATGTGCTAGAATAGAGGTACTTATCGTTCGGAGTAAGTATGTCTGAACGTAAATTGTCGAAAAACATATAGCATGATGAGAAGGAGAGAGTGGGATGATTCGGAAATTAACCGATCGAGAAAAGACGGTTCCGGCAACAGGCGCTGATTCTCGTTTTTTTACGGAAACATTGGAAGTAGAAACGTTAAGTCCGCTTGCTTTTTTTGAAGCAGGTCTTTCACATTATGGTGAGCATCGTTTCTTCTGGCAGAATGCAGACAAGACAGTAAAACTTGTCGGTTTAGGTCAGGCTACAGTTTTAACAGCGGAGAAAGACCGCTTTCATTCGATATCTTCACAATGGGCAACGTTATGTGAAGGATTGATTAAGGAAGAAAAAGATATCGATCCGGTGTTGTTTGGAGGATTTTCTTTTGATCCTCATACACGCCAAGATGATGAGTGGAGTGCTTTTCCAGCCGCTTATTTCACTGTGCCTTTATTCCAATTGAAAATTGAAAAAGGCAAAACGTATGTGTCGATTAATTATATTACGGAAGAACCGCAAGCGGCAGAAGACTTTGAAGCATTGCGTCAAGAACGTGACCGCTTGATCCATATTGCACAGGTTGACGAATTTACGTTCCAAGGAAAGCCGGACGTGATCAACCAAACAGAATTGGCTACGGACCGCTATATGGACGCTGTAGAGCATGTGACATCGCATATTAAAGCGCAAGAGGCAGAGAAAGTAGTCATTGCACGTAAAATTAAATTGACGTTTGAAGAAGAATTCCGAAAGGCTGCTGCATTGCATACAATTACGAATGAACAGTCTGCAAGTTACCACTTTGGCCTGCAAATTGGCGATGAGATGTTCTTCGGTGCAACCCCTGAACGCTTGGTTGAAATTTCTAAGGGGCATGCGTATTCAGCGTGTGTGGCAGGTTCTATTGAACGCGGAAAGACGTCTCAAGAAGACCAACGACTTGGAGAAGTGTTATTACGAGATAAGAAAAATCGTGAAGAACATCAGTATGTAGTCGATATGATTACAGAAGTCTTTGCGGAATTTTGCACATCATTGCGAGTCAATAGAACACCAAAACTTTTAAAGGTACGAGATATACAGCATTTATTCACACCGGTTGAGGGAGAGCTTGCGGACGACATGGATATATTCCGTCTAGTGGAAGCACTTCATCCGACACCTGCTTTAGGTGGGGTTCCACGGCAGAAAGCGCTCGAAATCATTCGTGAAGAAGAGCAAATGGATCGAGGCTTTTATGCTGGACCGATTGGCTGGGCGGATTCTGCGGGCAATGGAGAATTTGCGGTAGCGATCCGTTCTGGTCTGCTAACTGGTAATGAAGCGTATTTGTATGCTGGTGGCGGTATTGTAGCCGATTCTACACCATTGGAAGAATATGCGGAAACATGGGTGAAATTTCGTCCTGTGTTACGCGCACTCGGAGGCCGTTTACATGAATGATCACGAAACAGGATTAACGAGTTATGTGCTTCGCTTAACGGATACCCTTATACGACAAGGAGCGAAAAGGGCGGTTATTAGTCCAGGTTCTAGATCGACACCGCTTGCGTATGCATTTATGAATTCTAAGGACATGCAGACCTATATGCATACCGATGAGCGTTCAGCCGCTTTTTACGCACTCGGATTAGTGAAGGCAACTGGGCAGCCAGTTGTTTTACTATGTACATCAGGAACAGCAGCATCGAACTATCATCCTGCAATTACTGAAGCGTTTTATGCAAGATTGCCGTTGATCGTCATCACAGCGGATCGTCCGCATGAATTACGTGAAGTTGGGGCTCCACAAGCGATTGATCAAATTCGTATGTTTGGGGAACACGTCAAAGATAGCGTCGATTTTCCTATGCCTGAAAATCGAGAAGACATTTTACGGTACATGGAACAACGTGCAGTTAGACTTCTTTCTGTTGCGAAAACTGCTCCACAAGGACCTGTGCACTTGAATGTACCATTTCGAGAACCTCTACTAATTGATTTACAAGCAACCGCGCCTGTCAGTCGGTTCCAGCAACAGTTAGTAGGGGATTTGGCTGTAACGGAAGAAATGAAAACAATACTTGAAACGTCCATTACGCAATCTAAAAAAGGCATACTTGTCATGGGCGAGTCAGCGACTACTCTAGATAAAGAGCGTTTCTGGCAGTTTGCTAAAGCACTTCAATGGCCCGTACTATGTGATCCGTTATCCAATCTGCGCTCACAAGTACCGACAGATTGTGATAACCTTTGTATTGATCAGTATGATGCGTTGCTAAAAAGTGAAGTGTTTGCCGAAAAGATGCGACCTGATTGCGTCATACGATTCGGCCCGCAGCCCATTTCTAAACCATTACTCTTGTTTTTAAAGAAGGCTTGTCCAGAAACGTATATTGTGGTGGATGATTCACCAAATTATCGTGACCCGATTGGTCTAACTACTCATCATTTGCAAGTGAGTGCAGCGAGTATTTGGCAGCAAATATCTGTGCCTTGCGAGCGGACTGAGTATACGAACCAATGGACTGAAGCCAATCAAATTTCCATAGACGTAATGAATGAAGATCAACATTTCCATCAAGATGAAGGTCACTTTGTTCGTCAATTCATTGCCAATCTACCGGACCACTCGGATGTAGTCTGCAGCAGCAGTATGCCGATTCGAGACTTAGATACTCATTTCAAAAAGACGAACCGTGATATTTCATTGTTCTGCAATAGAGGGACAAATGGAATTGATGGGGTAGTTTCGACTGCTCTTGGTATTCAAGAAGGCCGTAAACGTAAGACGTATTTATTAATTGGAGATTTGGCGTTTTTGCATGACGTCAATGGACTGATTATTTCACGTCTACAGCAAACCGATTTGACGATTGTTTTAATTAATAATAATGGTGGCGGGATTTTCTCCTATTTGCCGCAAGCTTCTATTGAACACTATTATGAGCAGTTATTTGGGACACCAACTAATTTAACGTTCCATCATATCGCAGCGATGTATGAAGCGCAATATGATGCGGTTGATACGACGCTAGCATTTGAACAGGCGATGCAAACAGATAAAACGGCTAATCTACGAATTATTGAAGTGGCGACAGTGCGTGCTGACAATGTGGAAGCGCATCGCTCTGTGTGGCGGGAAATTGCGAAGAGGGTGGAACACATTGGCGACTGAAGTATTGACGATCAGAGGTATTAATACACACGTTGCACGGTACGGAAATGAGCAATTACCGGCAGTCGTCATGTTGCATGGTTTCACAGGTTCAACAGCTACTTGGCAGAAAACGATTGAAGTGCTTATGACGGATTATTATGTACTAGCAGTCGATTTAATTGGACACGGCAAGACGGAAGCGCCTGAAACGATGAACCGTTACAAGATGGAAGAACAAATAAAGGATTTGTATGAAGTCTTGCAGAAGCTTGAAATTAAGAAACCGATCTTAATCGGTTACTCGATGGGGGGCCGTGTCGCCTTAGGCTATACTGCAACGTATCCTGAAGAGGTAACGAGTTTGGTTCTTGAGAGCAGTTCACCAGGCCTGCGTACGTCAGAACAGCAGCTCGCAAGGCGAACAGCTGATGCCAAGCTTGCAGATAGGATAGAACGACAAGGGATGATAGAATTCGTCGACTTTTGGCAGGAAATTCCGTTGTTTCATTCACAGAAGAAGTTGTCTGAATCACAACAGCAAGCAGTGCGCGCTGAACGCCTCAATCAACGACCGACAGGTTTAGCAAACAGTTTACGAGGGATTGGAACGGGTAGTCAGCCTTCCTACTGGCAAGCGCTTGAGCAACTTTCACTTCCTGTGTTATTGCTTACCGGTAGTGAAGACGAGAAATTTGAAAATATTGCGCAGGAAATGATGAAAAGCCTGCCAAATGCGCGGCATGAAACGATAAAAGATGCTGGGCATGCAATTCACGTGGAAAAACCTCAACAATTTGCTACAATGATAAAGAGCTATCTGAAAACAGTGTAAAAATCGAGGAGGAATTTATTATGACCCGTCAATGGGAAACGCTTCGTACATATGATGATATCAAGTACGAAATGTACAATGGTATCGCAAAAATCACGATTAATCGTCCGGAAGTGCGCAACGCATTCCGTCCAAAAACTGTAATGGAATTGATTGATGCATTTTCACGCGCAAGAGATGATCAACGAATTGGAGTTATCGTGTTAACAGGTGAAGGAGAGAAAGCTTTCTGTTCAGGAGGCGATCAATCTGTTCGTGGTCACGGTGGATATGTCGGAGACGACGAAATTCCACGCTTGAACGTCTTAGATCTTCAACGCTTGATTCGCGTTATTCCAAAGCCAGTTGTCGCAATGGTTGCAGGATACGCAATCGGTGGCGGTCACGTGTTACACGTAGTGTGTGACTTGACGATTGCTGCAGACAATGCACGTTTCGGACAAACAGGACCTACTGTAGGCTCGTTTGACGCAGGATATGGTTCAGGATACCTCGCGCGCATTGTAGGCCACAAGAAAGCACGTGAAATTTGGTACCTATGCCGTCAATACGACGCGCAAGAAGCACTCGATATGGGCTTAGTCAACACAGTCGTTCCTTACGAGCAGCTGGAAGACGAAACGGTTCAATGGTGTGAAGAAATGCTAGGCAAGAGTCCAACTGCACTTCGCTTCTTGAAAGCGGCAATGAATGCCGATACAGACGGTTTGGCAGGACTTCAGCAATTGGCTGGAGATGCAACATTGCTATATTACACAACGGATGAAGCGAAAGAAGGACGCGACGCGTTTAAAGAAAAACGCAAACCAGACTTCGATCAATTCCCACGTTTCCCTTAAATAAATGAAAGCTGCCTAATTGGGGCAGCTTTTTCATTACGTAAATTTTTAATTGGAGGAATTACTTATGATGATCCCTAATTGGCTTATGCAACGGGCGAAATTGACGCCTGACGCATCCGCTTTAGTTACTGGGCAAGGACACTGGTCATACCGCGAACTATATGAACAATCCCTTGAAATCGCACAACAACTTCATCATCTTGGAGTTCAGTCAAATAGCAGGGTTGCGTTGCTTAGTCATTCTAATGACCAAACGGTACTTTTCATCCATGCATGCTGGTTATTAAGTGTGGAAGTAGTCTGTCTGAACAATCGGCTGACAGAACAGGAATTACGCTGGCAAGTACGTGATTCCGAAGCCAAACTTGTACTTGTAGATGATCAAATACAGACACCTCCGGAATTGGATGACATCAAGAGCTTATTTTATTCTGCAGTTCGAGAGTCTGATCGAAAAGAATTCATTATACTGGAACAGTGGACTGAAGATCAGACGCTTTCGATTATGTACACTTCGGGCACTACAGGCGTACCTAAAGGAGTTCGACAGACAGCAGGTAATCATACGTCGAGCGCACTCGCATCTGCGCTGAATCTCGGATTGACGGATAAAGATTCATGGCTTTGTATGATGCCGTTATTCCACATAAGTGGACTATCGATTGTCATTCGCTCAGTGATCTACGGAATGGAAATGCGCTTGTACGAAAAATTTGATGCAAAAGTAGCTGCTGCGCAAATTATAGCAGGGCACGTAACGGCCATGTCGGTCGTTGCCCTGACATTAGATCAAATTGTTCGGGTGATGGAAGCAACTGATAGCAAAGCACATCCACTATTCCGTACGATGCTCGTTGGCGGCGGACCTGTGCCACTGGACTATTTGGATCGCGCGACTGCGTGTGGATTACCGATACTTCAGACTTATGGCATGACTGAAACGTGTTCGCAAACGACAACACTTGGAAAAGCTGATGCCGCGCGAAAAGTAGGTTCAGCGGGAAAACCGTTATTTTTCAATCAAATTGCAATTAAAGATACTGTTCAACCGGGTGAAGTAGGTGAAGTGCTCATAAAAGGTCCACACGTGACGCCAGGTTATATTGGAAGCCAGAGTACACGCAATGCGCTGACCGAAGACGGTTGGCTCGCTACAGGAGATGCTGGCTATCTTGACGAGGAAGGCTATTTATTCATCGTCGATCGACGTGCTGATTTGATTATTTCAGGTGGGGAGAATATTTATCCTGCCGAGATTGAAAATGTTTTGCTAGCGCATCCTGCTATAAGGGAAGCGGGCGTATGTGGTAAAGAAGATACGGAGTGGGGGCAAGTACCTGTTGCATTCCTCGTTGGTTCAGTTAATGAAGATGAACTGTTGGATTTCTGTTCCGAACGTCTAGCACGCTATAAACTACCAAAAGAATTTCGATTCGTAGAGCAACTGCCACGTAATGCATCAAATAAACTGATGCGGTTCGAATTGAAAAAATGGCTATAAAAAACAGTGGAGTATTCGTCCACTGTTAGTTCCCTAATGCTTTTTTCAGTACTTCTAGATTTTGTTCCATAAGAGAAAAGTACGTTTCTTTCTTTTGAATATCTTCTTCAGTAAGTACACTTAAATTATGCAAAGTAAGCGCTTCGGCATTCAGTTCTTTTTTAATGACATCAGCCAATTTTGAGCTGACATTTTGTTCAAATAAAATATACTGAATGTCTTGTTCTTTTGCATCTTTTACAAGAGAGGCCAATTCTTTTTGTGACGGTTCATTCTGGGAATCAAGACCGGATACTGCAAGTTGCTGTAACCCATAAGCGTCTGCCAAGTAGCCAAATGCAGCATGAGACACGAAGAATGTTTTGTTAGGTGCGTCATCAGCCATTGTTTTAAATCCGCGATCCAATACTTCTAATTCATCATATAACCTATCAAAATTCTTTTTAAAAGACTCTGCATGCTCTGGCAATTCATCCGACAACTCTTGCGTAATTTTCTCTGCAAGCTTCGTACTAAGATAAGGAGATATCCAAACGTGTGGATCGATCGCATCTTCATGCCCATGATATTCATGCTCTTCTTCTCCATGTTCGTGGGAATGTCCACCTTCCAATTCCTCAGGATCAATATAATCGGCAATCGGAACAAACTGAACATCTTCATTCTGCAACGTTTTCTCTGTCTTTTGTACAAAACCTTCAAGACCAAGTCCGATATAGAAGAATAAATCTCCCTTTGCTAAGGCCATCATATCTTTCTGTGTAGGTTCAAAGACGTGTTCATCTGTGCCAGGCGGATAGATGGATTTGACGTCAACATACTCTCCACCAATGCGTTCAGTGAAATATTGCAATGGGTAGACTGTCGTATAGACGAGTAATTTATCGGATGAGGAATCATCCGATTCAGTCGTTGCAGAATTGGTACAACCACTTAACACGAGCAGCAAAGCGGCACCTAGCAACAGCAAACGATTTTTCATTAGAAAAGCCTCCGTTACGTAATCGGAATGATTACTATTTAGATTATTTTCTCATCATACAAGATATGCTATATGTTTGCAACCTAGTACGGCTTATTTTTATTCGTTTTTTTGGGAGGTACCGGATCAAATCCACCTTTATGAAATGGATGACATTTTAAAATCCGCATTACCGCAAGCCAACTACCTTTTAGCGCTCCATGCGTCTCAATTGCTTCCATTCCGTAATGTGAACAAGTCGGATGAAATCGACAAGAGGGCGGCGATAGGGGAGAAATAAATTTCTGGTAGAAGCGGATCAGTTGTATTAATACTTTCTTTAGCATTTCCATCACCTTCAGACGTAATAAGGTTTAGTTTACCTATATATGTGGTAAATTAAAAGAGAGAAGCATAAAACGATTAGAGGAGTGTTTTTTTATGTCTAAAGAATTAATTCAAGAGCTAAACAAACAAGTATCTACATGGTCGGTGTTGTATGCGAAACTTCATAACTATCACTGGTATGTAAAAGGTAGTCATTTCTTCACATTGCACGCTAAATTTGAAGAATTATACAATGAAGCAACAGTGCATATGGATGAAATCGCGGAGCGCGTGCTAACTTTAGGCGGTGAACCGACTGCAACACTATCACAGCATTTGTCTGAATCTGTTGTCGACGAAGCAAAAGGCACAGAAAAAGCGAATGATATGGTGCAAACATTAGTAGATGACTTCGATAAGACGATGAAGTCATTGAAAAAAGGTATGGAACTTGCCTCGAAGGATTCAGATGATATGACGGAAGATATGTTGAATGCGGTTTACCAGAGCGTCGAGAAGCATCAGTGGATGTTAAATGCATTTCTTGGCGAAACAAACGAGTAAATCCCTTCATTCATCAAGATATTAGCCGATAGTAAGAAGTGAATACCAGAGAGGAGTTGAACGACATGGATATCAATTCAATTATGTCCAGCCAGTTGAGAAGTTTGCAATCAACCGTTCAAATGAGCGTCATGAACAAAGCCCTTTCAATGGAAACTTCTGCTATGAATGATATGTTGAACAGCCTCGAAAATCAACCTATTGCGCATCCAACAAAGGGCGCTTCTATTGATATCAAGGCTTGATAGGGGACACACATCTCATATGATGAGAGATGTGTGTTTTTTTATGAACGTAAGCAAAGATCCCGTTAAAATATATGAAATTAGACATAGTAGGAGGTAGATTGAAGATGGCTCAAGGACAGTTTTTGCGGAATTTAATTATTGAAACCCCTTCTAAACCCGGGAATCTTGGCAAGGTAACTATGGCAATCGGTCAGCTAAATGGAGATATCGGTGACATCCAGACGATTAAAGTAGGAACGCTTTCCACGATTAGAGAAATCGCGCTACAATGCAATGATCAAGAGCATATGGCTGAAATAGTTGTGGCGATCGAGAACTTGAAACAAGGTATTAAAGTTCAAGCTGTTACAGATGATGTACTGCAAATGCATGAAGGTGGAAAAATTCATATGAAAGCCACACATGAAATCCGTTCACTTGCAGATTTACGAAGAGTGTATACACCGGGTGTAGCAAGTGTATGCAAAACTATTCAGGAAGATCCCGAACAGGCAAATTACTTCACAGGTATTTCAAATACAGTAGCAATCGTGACAGATGGTACGGCTATTTTAGGACTTGGAGATATTGGCCCTGTAGCTGGTATGCCTGTCATGGAAGGGAAAGCTGTTTTGTTTGATCAATTTGTTGGAATTAGTGGCATTCCGATTTTACTTGATACGAGTGATACTGATGAAGTCGTAGAAACAGTCAAACATATTCATCAAGGCTTTGGTGCGATCTTACTGGAAGATATCGGGTCCCCGCATTGCTTTGAAATCGAAGAGCGTTTGAAAAAAGAATTACCGATTCCTGTTATGCATGATGATCAGCACGGCACAGCAGTCGTTGCATTGGCAGCAGCGCTCACAGCATGTAAACATGTCGGAGTGGAGCTGGCTAATGCTTCAGTCGGACAAATCGGTCTTGGTGCAGCAGGCTTAGCCATTAGTCGTATGTTTATGGCATATGGTGTAGCAGAAATGAAAGGAACAGATCCCAATCCTCATGCTAAAGAGATGTTAGCGAAGTATGGCGGTACTGTTGTCGAAACAATGGAAGAAATTATGGAGACATGTGATTTGGTTATCGCGACAACTGGTGTTGCTAATCTAATCAAGCCAGAAATGATTCGGGAAGGACAAATCATCTTAGCTTTATCTAATCCAAATGCAGAAATTTCCCCAGAAATCGCATTAGAAGCAGGCGCGGCCTATGCGGCTGATGGCCGTTTAGTCAATAACGTTCTGGGTTTCCCCGGGATCTTTCGAGGTGCGCTTAATGCCAATGCAAAATCCATCACGTACCCAATGCTCATTGCTGCAGCTCTGGCGATCGTGGAAAGCACAAAGCGTGACGATTTAGTACCACATCCATTAGATCCAAATGTACACATTAACGTAGCGTTGGCAGTTGAAAAGGTAGTGTATGAAGAACAAGAAAATGAATAATCATTCGATGACCTATTAACTAAATACCGTTAATAGGTTTTTTGTGCAGAATAAATTCTTCATTACGAGGTATCCTACGTAAAAAAGAAAGTAGGATGATTATGATAGAAGAAAAATATCCGATGTATATATCAATTAATCACAAAATGGTTCTCACAGACCCTCACGCTTCGACATGGGAATACAAAGTAGAAGTTACAAGAGAAGCATATCCTGTATTCGAAAAATTATTTTCTCAAATGGAACAGCTGGAATTTCAAAACTTTTTGCGGTCCCATTTACCGTATATTCCCTATCACTATGATCAAGACAATGACAAAGTGGATTTACGCTTGAAGAAAATCTTTGCCTTGATTCATGAATACACCGATGATGAATCCAAACGTTTTATCGAGCAACTACCGCTGTTTCGTTGAATTTTCACTAACCTTTCCGCTACACTAGAGGAAAGGACGTGATCCATATTGCTGAAATTTGAAGATTTACAGGGAGCCAATGTCGAATTGACTTTTGGACCCAATTCACATCAAATCGAATCTCGCCATGTGCTAGTTGTGATAAAGCACGATAATCATTGGTTATTGACCAAACATAGAATTCGCGGTATGGAGTTCCCAGGTGGAAAAGCGGAACCGGGAGAGACAATTGAACAAGCTGCCATTCGGGAAACAAGGGAAGAGACAGGAGTCACTATAGATAACGTTCATTCATTTGCCGAGTACGTCGTCTTTACGGATCCGCCGTTCTGCAAAGCCGTGTTCACAGGTGATATTATACATGTGGAAAAAGACTTTACATTAATGGAAACCGAAGGAGCGGTGTGGATGACAGACGCTGAACTGAACGCCTGTAAAGAACTCAGCTTTCATATGAAAGATCGTGGAATGGGTGAACTTAGGAAGTGGGTGGAAGCGAATGATGGAACAAACTGATGGTCAAATCATTCGAAGAAAAGACTATCCTTCACCAAACCCACAAGTCACACTGGAAGAAATTACCTATAGCTCCGATGGCTTGCATGTAAAAGGGCTGCTTGCAACACCAAAAGCAAAAGGACGGTATGATGGCTTGCTTTATTTACGTGGAGGCATACAACATGTGGGAATGGTTAGACCGGCACGTATTGCACAATTTGCCTCCTATGGGCTTGTCGTGTTCGCCCCTTACTATCGCGGAAATCGTGGTGGTGAAGGGAAGGATGAATTTGCTGGAGAAGATCGCAATGATGCAGTAGTAGGAGTAGAAGTACTCAAACAGCAACGTGCTGTCAACTCAGATCGCATTCATCTGTTTTCTTTTTCGAGAGGTGGAATCATGGCATTATGGACGGCCATTATGCGCGATGATTTAACTTCCATGGTGACATGGGCAGGAGTCTCAGACGTGATATTCACGTACAAAGAGCGACAGGACATGCGCAGGATGATGAAGCGTGTCATTGGTGGAACGCCGAATAATCAACCAGATGCGTATCGTGAGAGAACAGCATTGTTCCGAACGGAAGATATCGATATTCCGACACTGATTATTCATGGAACACTCGATACGAATGTGTCTTTTGAACAGGCATTATTGCTGGAGAATGCATTGCGTGATGAGAATAAAGAATTTGAAACTTGGTACTTAGAAGGCTACACGCATTATATTCCTCCTGAAATGAACCGGAAACTTGTGAAAGATGCAGTGGATTGGATGAAGAGGCAATGAAGTGGATAGGCTAGGTTAAATGTGTTTGATCAGCTATTCTTGGTCGTTACTCGATTTAGTATTTGGTATTGAAAGTAGCGAGTGTCATGCTTTGGACCCGCGCAGGCACGTGGGGGATTGCCTACAGCCATAAGCCAACTGGCGATAGTGCTACCAGTTGTCTCATGGCCACGGCCTACCCCGCAGTTGTGCCTGCGCTGCTACGGGGGGAGAAGTTAGGTTGTGTTTTATAGTAGATGATAACCAGCGACTGTGTGCTACTGAGCTTTTATCTTCGCAAAGCAACTACCTACTGCCGTATCTTACGTATCCGTATCAAAGCCAAAAGAAATTTAAAACCAAAAAAGAGGCTGACCAGGAATTCCTGGTCAGCCTTTTTCATATGTCATTACTTAATAACGGGTGGTCCGCCTTTGATTGCGATGTCTTCTGAAACGTGTGAGAATTTCTTGAAGTTCTCACGGAATGCATCAGCCAAACGGTTTGCTTCTTTATCGTATTCGTTCGGATCTTCCCAAGCGTAACGAGGGTGTAGAACATTACTTGGTACGCCTTCGATTTCAATAGGCATATTCAAGCCAAAGATTTCGTTCTTCTTTGTTTCTACATTATCCAATTTACCGGCAATTGCAGCGCGTACCATTGAACGTGTGTAGCCCAAGTTCATACGTGAACCTACACCATAGATTCCGCCAGTCCATCCTGTATTCACAAGGAATACTTTTGAACCGTGCTCATCAATTTTCTTTCCAAGCATCTCTGCATATGTTGCTGCAGGAAGTGGTAAGAATGGTGAACCGAAACAAGTAGAGAATGTTGGTTCAGGAGCAGTGATTCCACGCTCAGTTCCAGCAAGTTTAGAAGTGAAACCGCTCAAGAAGTGGTACATTGCCTGTTCTTTTGTAAGAATCGAGATTGGAGGCAATACGCCAGAAGCATCAGCTGTAAGGAAGATGATGTTCTTCGGGTGACCAGCAACAGACGGTGTCACGATATTGTCAATGTTTTCAATCGGATAAGCAGCACGTGTGTTTTCTGTTAATGATTTATCATCATAATCTGGAGTGCGCGTTTCTTCATCCAGTACTACGTTTTCTAAAACAGCACCGAAACGGATTGCTCCGAAGATTTCAGGTTCTTTTTCAGCAGAAAGGTTGATACACTTTGCGTAACATCCACCTTCAATGTTAAATACGCCATTATCAGACCAGCCGTGCTCATCGTCACCAATAAGTTTACGGTTAGCATCTGCTGAAAGTGTCGTTTTACCTGTTCCAGAAAGACCGAAGAATAAAGCTACATCGCCTTCTTCTCCAACGTTTGCTGAACAGTGCATAGATAAGATATCTTGCTCTGGAAGCAAGAAGTTCATAACAGAGAAAATAGACTTTTTCATTTCTCCAGCGTACTCTGTACCACCGATCAAGACGATGCGCTTTTCAAGCGACACAATGATGAACGTTTCAGAGTTTGTGCCATCCACTTCTGGATCCGCTTTGAATGAAGGGGCAGCCAAAATTGTGAATTGCGATTCGTGTGTTTTTAATTCTTCTTCGGTTGGACGGATGAATAATTGGTGAACAAACAGATTTTGCCAAGCTAATTCATTAATTACTTGGATAGACAATTGAGAGTCTTTATCTGCTCCTGCAAACCCTTTAAATACAAAGAGTTCATCTTTTATCTTCAAATGATCAATGACTTTCGTGTATAATGAATCAAAGATCTCTTCTGAAATTGGACTGTTCGTGCTACCCCAATCTACTTTATCCTTAGACACTGCATCTTCAACGATGAATTTGTCCTTAGGTGAGCGTCCTGTATATTTACCTGTACGTGCAGTGATCGCACCGTCGGCAGAAAGTTTAGCTTCGTCTCTTGCCACTGCTTTTTCCGTTAATTCTGCTACAGACGCTTGGATCGTCACGTTGCTTCCACTAAGAAGACTTTTTAAGCTATCATCAATTTTTGCAGATATCATGTTTACATACCGTCCTTTGCGTAGTCGATTTATTTTTATCTTAATAAGAATATCCTAATTCGTAAATAGTATAACACATTAAGAATATTAATCTATACTAATGGAAAACTCAAGTGATTTAGGATAAATAATTTGACAAAATCCAAACTTTTTAATACGATGTGACATGAACGGATACTCTTATCCCGAGTTGGTGGAGGGTACAGGCCCTGTGAAACCCGGCAACCTGCAATAGACGTACGTCTAACGCGAAGGTGCCAAACCTGAAGCAAGGTTTAATTCCTTGGACGATAAGAGTGAAAGGTGCTGCGCGTGAAATTTTGCCTTTTACTCATGGATTGAAAATGAGTGGAGGGCTTTTTATATTGTCTAGCCCTGAATCCTTATGGTATATGCTTGACGTCTAGGCGTGGAACTTTACCAGGGACTTATGAGAGTACCGTATCATGATGCTTAATATAGGGGGAAACAAAATGACAAACCGTCGACTGTTTACATCAGAATCAGTTACAGAAGGCCATCCTGACAAGATGTGCGACCAAATATCAGACGCAATTTTAGATGCGATCCTAACGGAAGATCCAAATGCGCGTGTGGCATGTGAAACGAGCATCACGACTGGACTCGTATTAGTAATGGGAGAAATCACTACAACAACGTATGTGGATATTCCGAAAGTCGTTCGCGACACTGTAAAGGAAATCGGGTATGTTCGTGCGAAATATGGCTTCGATTACGAGACGTCCGCTGTACTAACTTCCATTGACGAGCAATCACCTGAAATCGCTGCAAGTGTCAACGTGGCACTCGAAGCACGTGAAGGCTCTATGTCAGATGAAGAATTAGATGCAATCGGTGCAGGAGATCAAGGTCTAATGTTTGGATATGCATGTAATGAAACGCCGGAATTAATGCCTTTACCAATTAGCCTTTCTCATAAATTGGCACATCGCTTGGCGCAGGCACGTAAAGAGGAACTTATTACGTATTTACGTCCTGACGGAAAAACACAAGTAACGGTAGAATACGATCAAGATAATAATCCCGTGCGAATTGACACAATCGTTATTTCCACACAACACCACCCTGAAGCGACACTCGAGCAAATCGAGAAGGATATAAAGAAAGTTGTCATTGATGCAGTAGTTCCAAAAAACTTATTGGACGAGCATACTAAATACTTCATTAATCCTACTGGCAGCTTTGTTGTAGGTGGACCTCAAGGAGATTCCGGTCTGACTGGACGTAAAATCATCGTTGATACGTACGGTGGATATGCCCGTCATGGTGGCGGTGCTTTCTCGGGGAAAGACGCTACAAAAGTAGACCGTTCCGCTTCTTATGCAGCACGCTATGTTGCAAAGAACATCGTTGCAGCAGGACTTGCTGAACATTGTGAAGTTCAGTTGGCGTATGCTATTGGAGTAGCAAGCCCGGTTTCGATTTCGATCAATACATTCGACACCGGTAAGCTGTCCGAGACTCAATTAGTGGAGTTCGTACGCGAATTATTTGACCTTCGACCAGCGGGAATCATCAAAATGCTTGACCTACGTCGTCCAATCTACAAACAAACAGCAGCATACGGTCACTTCGGCCGCACTGATATCGAATTGCCATGGGAACAGACGGATAAAGTGGAAGCGTTGAAAGAACTTGCTAGTAACGTACGTGTGAAACACTAAAGTACTGGAATGCAGAAAGAGAACTCACAGTCTCTTTCTGCATTTTTTATTTGTTCGCTGGCGAAATACGAAGAGGAATCACTTCATAGTCTGCCTCTTTACAAGCTACTTGCAATCCTTTAGCCTCAATATCATTTTTTAACACCTTCTTTTGCTTCACTTCCACATCAAACGAACTGCTGAATGGATAATCCTTTACCTTAATCGTGTGCTGATCTGCAAAGTATATTCCAATTCGTCCTATCGGTAATGAATGGAAATTGTCTGGAGAAGGAATACCATCACGAAAAAATATATGTTCATTTGCTTTGTCTACACCTGGTTCATTCACACAGCAATACAAGGAAAAATTATCAGCAAGCTGAAGCAAAGCGAAATGCTTTTCAAATAGTTCTTTATTGAACCCCACGACTTCTTTACGTAATCGTTCTCGACGACTCTGTTCACCCTCGATAAATAGCTTTGCTTCTTTCCTGTTATTGCCCTGAATAAACTGTTCATAATGAAGACTGCAAAGTATAGCTGCATAAAGATCTATATTTTCTACAACATCAATCCCTTGACGATAAAGTACCGTTTTAGGGAGAGTCGGAAAGTCAGAGAATTGAAATGGTGCAGACTTCGCATCGTTCCGAAAAGGTTGTTCGTCAAAAGGAGCCCAACCGATGTCGTGGTTCCTAATAGCAGTTAGTACAGAATGACGCCATTGATCATCAGGAAACATCTCCTTTTTCCAGTGTTTCATTAATTCTTCAGCTAGGTGTGCATGATGATGTTGTTGCACGAAGCTGAATGACTTCTTGTGTTCACGTACAATCATTGTACTTCATCCTTTCTTGTCAGGAGGAGCGTCGTCATTTTGTATGACTTCTTCTTTTATCTTTTCTTGTACTTTTTCCATTCTCTCTACTTCTTCCTGATACATTTCCTCTGCTTCTGTTGTAGCCGGAATAATAGGCTCTTCATTGAAGTCGACACGTTTTCCGTATCGTAGAAGTTCATAAATGATCATTCCGTTATTCGGCTTACCATTTACCGTTTTCATTGGAATAGAGTCAAATAGCACGAAATAGAAAGCATAGAAAATAAAACGGTTCCAGAATGTTTTAGAGTCTTCGAAAAAACCATTTGCAATCAGTGCATTCATTGTGAGCGCCACGACAACATTAATCAAAATGGGCCCTGCATATATACATATATAAGCAAAATTACTTTTCCTCTTCACTGAATCAAATGAAAACCAGCTATTCACATGATAATATTTTCGTATATCTAAAACGCCTAATTTTAAAAGTCTGGGTCCAGAACCAATAGTGAGTCTGGCATTTTTCACACCGAAGAGCCCACTAATAACAAAATACCCAGCTTCTCTTAGGAATGTAACGACAGGTAAAATGATGAAACAAGAAATTACCAAGCCGAGGAGGTCTGCTAAACCAAACATATCATGTCGACTCCTTCTATAAGTTCTTCATATGATGATTCAATGGTGTAATAGTAAAATACCCATTTTCCTCAAAATAAATCGTTTTAGTAATATTATGATATAAACATACTAGTAGAAGTTATGTTTAAATTAAAAGAGAGCGGGAAATTATAAAGTATTAGCCGAATACACGTAGTTTTCTGAGGAGGAATAGAACATGGCGAAAATAGCAGTAGAAATACCATTTGATGATGTGAAACAAGCCTTAGAAGAAAAAGGACATGAAGTGAAGATGTTTGCAAGTGATGAACATCTAAGCGGCTATGACATGGGTGTTGTACGTGCATTAAGCGATGTCAACATCGACCAATTCGACTTCCCAGTAGTGAGCATTGAAGGCAACTCCGTACAAGACATTGTAGAAGATGTAGAAAAAAGAGTACATCGCTAATAATTGAATATATTCTATCTTAGAACTGAAGAACAAATCCAACAGGGAATTGTTCTTCAGTTTTTTGCATAGAAAATAAAAGAATTGATCGTAGGCGCCTGCTTGCTACGTTTAGTAAAGGTGATTCCGCGTCATTTTGCTTTAGGAAGTTGACAAGAAGCCAATGGGACAGTAAACTGATCAACATTGACTCGTGAGTCAATGAATAAAAAGAAGTGAGTTGAAAAACCTTTATGTCCCTCCGAAGGAATGAAAAGATTCAAGAGATTCGCGATGTTCGGCAGCACGAATTAAAAGAAGCCGCTATCGAATTATTTGGTACGAAAGGGTACGCAGCAACAAAAATTAGTGATATCACAAATAAAGCCGAACAAAGTCACGGCTTGTTTTACCACTACTTCAAGTCAAAAGAAGATCTGTACGTTAAGGTTATTCTTGAGTTACTCACTGTCATCATCGGTACAGTTGATCAAGCAGAGGAAAAACATGACAGTCCTTTAAAGCAATTGGAATGGCTTACTGAAGTAACCCACTCTGGCTCATTAAGAGATGGGGTACATCGCCATATCTTGATCATGCAAGCTTTGTATTCGGATCATTTAACACAAGAAGTGAAAGAAGAGATTGTGGAAAAATATCGATTCATGGTTGAACGTATTGAACATATTATTATTAGAGGACAAATCTCCGGAGAGTTTATTGAAGGAGATGCAGAAGAATTAGCTGTGTATCATTTATCTTTAGTGCATGGTTTGTTATTAACAAATGCTCGGAAAATTTCACCCATTAAAGTATCAGCTGAAAAAGTATTGCGCCAACTTAAACGGCATCCAGGACAGGGGGATGACCAATGAAACGCATGTTAAAACCAACGATCATTTCCATCTCGATGGCAACGGTTATGGCGGGAGCTGCTATTTCTCCAGCCCTTGGATTGATTGCAGCAAACTTCCCAGAGGCAAATCCGGTGATGATCAAGCTGATTTTAACCGCTCCTTCTTTATTCATCATTCCATTTACATTTATCTCCAGTTGGTTAACGTCAAAGATACCTAAACGCACAGTTGCTTTGATCGGTTTATTCATTTATGTATTCGCAGGGGTAGGAGCACAATTCACCAATACGATTGAAATGTTACTAGCCTTTCGATTTGTGTTAGGAGCAGGCGTCGGTTTAGTGATGCCACTTGGGATCACGTTAATTAGTGATCACTTTAGAGGTCGAGAGCAAGTGAAGATGATGGGGTATAATTCAGCATTCAGTAATTTTGGTGGAATCGTAACGATGATGCTGGCAGGTTACTTAGCCGCGATCAGTTGGAGAGCTCCATTTAATGTATATTTAATGGGTGTCGTGATTTTCATTATGGTCTTCCTATTCTTGCCGAAAGACACTCCGCTTACACAGGATAAAAGCATAAAAAGAAGTAAAATACCGCTGATGGTTTTTGGATATGCAGCAGCTTCTGCAGGTATAATGCTAGTTTACTATTCGGTTGCCACGAATATGGCACTCTACTTAGAGCAAAGCAATATAGGTGGTTCCGCATTGGCAGGTACAGTGATTTCCTTTACAACTGTAGGGGGCATGATTACTAGCCTGACATTGATTCAGCTACAAGATATCCTGAAGTCGTATATCATGCCGATCAGTATATTCTTAATGGGTATTGCATTTACTGGTTTGGCTCTAAGTCATTCTGTCCCACTTATTTTAGCTTGCACCTGCATAATTGGTTTTGGACAAGGAATTTTGTTTCCGATCATCAACGTGAAAGCGTTAGGCTTGGTCAATCCTCTACATAGTGACCGTGTGATTGCTATAGTATCTAGTTCAATTTTTATTGGTCAGTTCAGCTCACCTTTACTATTGGATGGCATTGCAAGTTTAGCAGGTTTTCCCACAATACGTTTCCAATACTCCGTGATAGGTATTGCGCTAGGTATCACGGTTTTACTAATCATTTTGTTTAAGGTTTTCAGAAAACCTAAAGCGTCAGCAATAGAGGCTTAAATAAAAATGAGACGTACCTAATTTGGCACGTCTCAATTTTTTTACATTTGAATGTCGGTTTGTCCGAATGCTTCATATTCTTGCATTAATGATTGAAGCGGTAATTCGTACAGTTGTTTCCCATCAATTTTAAATACCCCATTTGAAACGAGCTCTTCAATCATTTTGTCTCGTTTTGATTCACTTACCTTTTTGTTTGTTTCCATCTCACATTTCCTCCTTGATTCCCCATCTAACTATAGCCGATATTAACCTGAATTAAACCGTATAATTTATAGTTGGAACTTTCGGACTGTTCCGTTTAATTGATGACGTCAAATCGGTAGTATAGTAGGGACTTGTGCTTTACAGTAGGTTCAGAATAGTATAAAGAGAAGATGCCCATGTTGACTTACGTAACACGAAATGCCCCAGATTCAATTAAGATTTATCTGATTTTAGAGTCATTTCAATAGTCGGTGAATGCCGGTAGCAACACAGTAGGCGATGGGCGATGATATAGTAAAGATGAAGAGAAGAATTGATGCATTAGTAGTTGTTTTTTTATCAAATGAGGCGTAGGGGTACCATTATGAGGAAAAAATAGATATAATCTAGGTCGTGCATAAATTTGTTATTTACCATAGGAGGTCGCTATGTTTTTTATTGAAGCAAAACGTGTGGCAGTTGTTATTTTAGGCTCGCTACTAATGGCTTTATCATTAAATTTCTTTCTCATCAATGCCAATGTGTATGCGAGTGGGTTTGCGGGTGCGGCCCAGTTAGTTTCAAGTGTTTTGAAAGATCATTTGGACATGACAATCAGCACAGGTATTTTATTGCTAGTATTCAACATACCGGTCTTCATTCTCGGTTGGTTTAAAGTAGGGAAAGGTTTCACGATCTACAGTGTCTTATCTGTTGCGTTCGCTACACTATTCCTTGAATTATTGCCATTGCGTTCTATGTCAGACGACATTATGCTGAATGCGGTATTTGGCGGCGTGCTGGCAGGTGTAGGTGTAGGGATCTCCTTGAAGTTAGGGGCATCTACCGGTGGAATGGATATAGTCGCGATGATTTTATCTCGTATGCAGGATAAACCAATTGGTGTCTACTTTTTAGTGCTAAACGGGATTCTAATCGTCTTTGCAGGTATTCTATATGAACCGGAAAACGCACTTTACACAATGGTTGCGCTATACGTGACGACGTCGGTGATTGACATGATTCATACGCGACATGAAAAAGTAACCGCGATGATCATCACAAGAAAAGCAGACGATCTTCAACAAGCAATCCATCGTCAAATGGTACGAGGAATCACTATACTACCGGCTAAAGGGGCTTACTCAAAAGAAGATAAGAATATGCTTTATGTCGTCATCACAAGATATGAACTATACGATTTGGAACGAATCATCAATGAAACAGATCCACAAGCCTTTACTAATATCGTACAAACAGTAGGTATCTTCGGTTTCTTTAGAAAAGAAAATGAGAAGCTAACCTAGGTCATATAATTCACGATACATTTTATCTAAATTATTTCACATGAAGACAAACTCCGAAAAATGGGTTTGTCTTCATTTTTATATGCTAGGATTTTACTATAAAATCAGTAACAAGTAATCCATTCCGTTTTTTGTTTAATTTTGTAGAACATAAACAGCCTAGATTTGTTGAATTCTTGTGAAAGCATTGGAAAGCGCAGAGAATTTGTATATACTTGAGAGTGACTTTCATTATGTAAGTCATACTTAAAGTACACCATAACCGCCATCGTGCGTAGTAAAGTTGGTATCATACTATATGAAAACATCTATATGGCTAAGAGAGATTCGCCGTCGCGCAAACAGTTGGTTCGTCATTACAATGCTTGGGGCGCTTGTCATTATTATGCCAGTCGCCTATGTCGTATTGAGTTTCTTCCAGCCGACGGGCGAAAATTGGGAACATATTAAAGAATATTTGCTTGCTGACTATATTAAAGGGTCAGTTATTTTAGTTGGATCTGTCGGATTCCTCTCGACGACCATCGGAGTAGTACTGGCCTGGATTGTTGCGGCCTATGAATTTCCATTTCGTAAGCAGTTTAAATGGCTGTTGATCATACCATTGGCTATACCACCTTATATAGCGGCTTATACATACAGTACGATGACAAGCTATACAGGCGTCATCCAATCGTTCTTCCGTAATCATTTTGACTATCATTTTACACCAGGCACAATTGAGATCATGTCACTGCGTGGAGCGATTTTTGTACTCACATTATTTCTCTATCCGTATGTGTATATGATTGCGCTCAATTATTTTGAAAAACAAAGCGCATCATATATTGAGAGCGCCAAAACCCTTGGATTGAATGGCTTCCAGATGTTCTTCCGTTTGGGATTACCAATTGCACGACCTGCCATCATTGCAGGATCGATGCTAGTCATTTTTGAAGTGCTTAGTGATTACGGCGTAGCCAGCTTCTTTGGTGTACGAACGATATCCACCGCGATTTTCCAGACGTGGTTCGGCATGTATGATATCCATGCGGCTATGCGCTTGGCTGCCTGGTTGCTCGTCATTATATTAGGAATTTTTATGCTAGAACGTTTTTTACGCAAAGGTCGAAAATATAATACGAACGTGACGCAAAGCAGACCACTCGCGCGTAAACGATTACGTGGATGGACTGCTTGGGTAGCATTCCTCACTTGTTCTGCTGTATTCTTAAGCGCCTTTTTAATACCTTTTGTTCAACTGATCTCTTGGTCATTAAAAACTTTTGAAAAAGTATGGCGTTCAGACTTTGTCAGCCTAATCACCAATAGTTTATTGGCCGCTCTAATCGGTGCATTGATCATTAGCTTCTTTGCAATCTTGGCAGCCCGTACGATTAACTTGTATCCATCGGCTTCGTCTAACTTACTTGCCCGTATCATGACATCGGGTTATGCAGTTCCAGGAGCAGTCGTCGCAATTGGCGTGCTGGCGTTATTTATTACGCTGGATGAGAAACTGGCATTTATTTATCCGAAACTATTAGGGGTGGAATCTGGTACACTCGTATTAAGTATGTCGATCGCTATGCTGATCACAGGATACGTAATCCGGTTTATGGCACAAGGATTTAATGCGATTGAGTCAGGTTATACAAAAGTGCCTCCGTCTTATCGTGAAGCGTCATTCTTACTAGGACGTGGCTTAACGTACACATTTTGGAAAGTAGAGTTTCCATTACTACGCGGTTCGATCTTAATTGGTTTTGCGCTGGCATTCCTAGAAATTATGAAGGAACTACCTCTGACTTTATTGTTGCGCCCATTTAACTTTGATACGCTCGCAACACGGACGTATCAATATGCAATCGACGAACGAATTTATGAAGCAGCACCATCCTCGTTGTTATTAATTTGTCTAAGCATCTTGTCGGTGATTATTATTTTGAAATTTGAGGAGAAGTGAGAACTATGTTCGTAAACATCCAAAACTTATCATTTCGGTATTCAAAAAAACAGCCGCCCGTCATAGATCACTTTTCATTTACAATTGAAAAAGGGGGAATCGTAGGGATTGTCGGTGCGAGCGGTAGCGGGAAAAGTACCTTGCTCCGATTGCTTGCAGGTTTGGAAGATCCTACGACAGGTAGTATCGAACTGGATGGCAGACAGATTGTAGGAGATAACATATATATTGAGGCAGAGAAGCGCGGTGTAGGTATGGTGTTTCAGAATTATGCACTATTTCCGCATCTCACAGTAAGCGAAAACATTTGCTTTGGTTTACATAAAATGAAGCGCCTAGAGAAAAAGAAGCGTTTGGATGAAATGCTAGAACTCGTTCAATTACAAGAGTTTGCCAAGCGCTATCCCCATGAACTTAGCGGGGGACAACAGCAACGTGTAGCATTGGCAAGAGCTTTGGCACCTTCACCTTCGATCCTGTTGATGGATGAGCCGTTCAGTAATCTGGATACGAATTTGAAGTCATTGATCCGAATGGAAGTTCGGGATATCTTACAAAAAGCTAATATTACATGTTTGTTTGTATCACATGATCAAGCCGATGTGGACGCGATTTGTGATCGAACTATCTACATTGATTGTGCAACGTATGTTGGATCAGAAAAAGAAGCCATAACTGTATAGTGTTGAAATAGAGAGTGTCGGATAGGCTACCGGCACTCTCTATTTATTTCCAGAAATAAAAGAAAACGAATACTAGACTTATATTCGGAAGTGTATTACAATCACTTTAGCAATGAAAACGATTCTCATTACCGTACTATGATATGCAACGTAGATGAGAAAATAAGGAGAGAAATCAATTTGAAGAAGTTTTTATGGGCATTCGCTCTATTGATGCTTGCGGCAGTTTTAGGCGCATGTAACTCAAGTTCCAATCAAGAGGAACAAAAAGACGAACCAGCAAAAGAAGAAACTCCTGCAGAGGATACAACAGATGCAACAGAAGATGAGAAAACAGGTGGGGAAGTAAACGTCTATACAGCTAGACACTATGACGTAGACGCAGTTCTTTACGAAGATTTTACAGAAAATACCGGCATTAAAGTAAATGTAATCGAAGCAAAAGCACCAGAATTAATAGAGCGGTTAAAGCGTGAAGGACAAAATACATCTGCTGATTTATTCATCACGGTTGATGGTGGGATCTTGAACACAGCAAAAGAAGAAGGTCTTTTGCAACCCGTTGAATCTGAAGAAATCGATAGTGCAGTACCAGCAGAGCTTCGCGACACAGACAATCAGTGGATTGGATTATCTACTCGTGCACGTGTAATCGTGTATGCAAAAGATCGTGTGAAGCCAGAAGAGTTATCCACTTACGAAGACCTTGCAACAGACAAGTGGAAAGACAAATTACTTGTTCGATCATCTGACAGCTTGTATAACCAATCGTTGATGGCATCATTAATCGCAATCGATGGCGAAGAAAAAGCTAAAGAGTGGGCGCAAGGAATTGCAGATAACCTAGCACGTGAACCTGAAGGCGGAGACCGCGACCAAGCGCGTGCAATCGTTGCAGGTGTTGGTGACGTAGCGATTATGAATAGTTACTACGTAGGTCATATGTCTGTTTCAGATGAACCGGAAGATGTTAAAGTGTTCGACCAGATCGGCGTATTCTTCCCGAACCAAGAAACTACAGGAACACATATTAATATCAGTGGTGCTGGCTTAATTAAGCACAGTAAAAACAAAGAAAATGCAGTGAAGTTGATCGAGTACTTAACGACTGCGGAAGCACAAGAACAAGTCTCGGAAGAAAACTTTGAGTTCCCGGTTAACGAAGAAGCAAAATTACCGGAAGTTATGGCTGAATGGGGTACATTCACACCACAAAAAGTGGACTTCGCAGATTACGGAAAGTATAATCCGAAAGCTGTAGAATTGATGAATGAAGTAGGCTGGAAATAAGTTCAACAAAAAAGTAGCTCTCGGGCTGCTTTTTTGTTTCTAAAAATACATATCAACTACTGATTTTTTTAGTAGATGAAACATTTTGGGGCTGCCATGAGTCATAGATTGAGTGAAAACTTATAACAGTTCAGAATGGATAAAGTAAAACTCTTTTCATGGTAAGAAAACAGCCGGAACGAACTGCAAGCGAATATATGATATGTTAGTGGAGTGTGTATCTGGCAAAGATGTCTTGTCCAGCAAGTGATTCATATGTTTGCAGGAGAGAGTGCAGACATATGTATATATAGGAAAGATTGCTATACGCAACGCAACCTAAATGTCGAAAAAACCCAAGCGTTACGAAAAGAAGCACCCGCTAGTAACGGGTACTTCGATTAGTCCTCTTCTTGCAACGCTTTATATAATTGACCTTTACGTGCATAATCATTGACGATTCTTGTCATGTCTGCGCGATCTTCGTCAGTCAAATCACGAACGACACGGGCAGGAGAGCCGAGCGCTAATGTGTTAGGTGGGATTTTCTTGCCTGGAGTTACCAAGCTTCCAGCACCGATGAATGCGCCTTCACCAACCTCAGCTCCATCGAGCACAGTGGCACCCATTCCAACGAGTGCGCCGGTTTTAATCGTACAACTATGGAGCATGACTTTGTGGCCAATCGTCACGTTATCTTCAAGAATTAATGGAAACTTGGGGCTTTGATGTAGACAGCAGAAATCCTGGATGTTTACTTTACGTCCAATAATAGTAGGCGATACATCCCCGCGAATTACAGTGTTGAACCAAATAGACGATTCGGGTCCTATAGTTACATCCCCAGAAATCGTTACGTAGTCCGCAATATAGACGGACGGGTCAATCTCGGGAAATTTACCTTCGTATGGATAGATCAATCAAATCTCCTCTTTTCTAAATAATCATGTATAATTTATCGTAACAAACATTTAGTTTTTGTGAAACATAAGAATGAAATGGATAGAATAAGATAGTCAAATAAGGAGTGATAACTTTGTGGAAATGGGAAGCAGAAGGTAAGGCAAAAGGTGTTATCGTTCTTGTACATAACGCTTATGAACATCATAGAAGATATGTATGGCTTATACAGAAATTTCGAAGCGACGGTTTTCACGTCGTGGCGGGAGATTTACCTGGTCACGGCAATGAAAGTGTCGAAGTGCATGCAGAAGCATTTAAGGACTACCGCAGATTTATCAAGAAAATGATCCGTAGCGGATTAGATGATAATTTGCCTGTATTTTTATTTGGACATGGTTTAGGAGCTACGTTCTTACTTCGTTTATTACAGATGGAACGAATCGAATGTGCGGGAGTGATCTGTACATCGCCTTGGCTACACTTGGAACATCACCCGCCAATTCGGGCGAAAATGTTTACAAAATGGTCTCAATCGATGACATTGAATCATGAAATAACGCCAGAACTCCTATCACGTAATCCTGAATTTTTAGAGCAATACGCTGAAGATCCAATGTATGTATCCATTGTGACAGGCGGCTGGTACCGTGAATTACAGACACTTATGAAGTCTGTCATGCAACCTGATTTAATTATCCAAGATGTACCGTTGTTACTTCATACGGGAGAAGCAGATCAAATTACGAACATCGATTACACACGGAAGTGGGCATTCGCACAAAACTTATCTGAACTTCAGTTGAAACGATGGAAAGACGTTGAGCACGATATCATCCAAGCACCTGAGCAAGAAGGGGTCTATTTATATACACATTCATTCATTAATAATGTACTTCATTCACTCGGATATATTATCGAATGACGTTAGGTCGTGAACATATGAGAAAACGTTTGTACATAGGTGTGGCTGGTGCTTTTGGAGCGAGCACAAGGCTGCTGGTCGGTCAGCTGCTGATCGTCAGCGGTTCTTTTCCTGTCGCGACATTCTTGGTGAACATAGTCGGCACGTTTGTGCTTTGCTATATAGTAGAACGTGCTCGTCTTGGGGGAAGTCTCAGCCCTCTGATGGTGACGGTTATAACTACAGGATTCCTTGGTGCATTTACGACGTTTTCAGCAGTCAGTGTAGAAACGGTTGAATTGCTAAGTGATGGATTTTTTGGACTCGCCGGCACTTACGTCGCTAGTAGTTTAGCGGGTGGACTAGCTATGGCAGCACTTGGTTTTTCATTGGCTAGGAGGTGCTCGTCATGATCTGGCATTTCATAGCAGTTGGTTGTGGCGGATTTATAGGGGCGCTAGTGCGTTTCGAGGTATCTGCCAAGCTCAATCGAAAACGTTTGCCATATGGAACACTGCTAGTTAATTCTATTGGAAGCTTCTTCATTGGCTGGATCATAGGTTCAAATTTTTCACTCAGTTGGACACTATTCTTGGCAACTGGTGTGGCAGGTGCTCTAACGACCTATTCTACGTTAATGAAAGAGATTTGGACGTACTGGACTGAAGGCCGGAAATTTCAGGCCGTTGGTTATACACTATTCACGTTCACAGTAGGGATAGGCTTAGCCTATTTAGGTTTTAGCTTATAGAAATGAGGTTCTGATGAATAACAAAACAATGCAAAAAACGACACCAAACAAACGCAAGAAAAGGATCACTTCATTCTTAATTGCTTTAGGGGTTGCGATTGTCGCCATATATTTCCCAGAACTATTTGACGATGAAGAAAAAGAGCCGAGTCGTCAAGGTCTGATTCCTGTCGAATTAGTGAAAACAATTGACGGCGATACGATCAAGATCATGTATGAAGGTAAAGAAGAAAATGTACGGTATTTATTAATTGATACACCGGAAACGAACCATCCACGTCTTGGCAAGCAGCCGTATGGGCAGCAAGCAAAAGTTCGAAATCAAGAACTATTGCAAAAAGGTCAGCTCGAAATCGAGTTTGATGTAGGCGGGAAATATGACAAATACGGCAGGTTATTAGCGTATATATACATAGACGGCAAGAGTGTGCAAGAACAGTTATTAAAAGAGGGATTGGCGAGAGTCGCTTATGTGTATCCGCCTAACACACGGCATCTAGATGCGTTTGAGAAAGCAGAACAACAAGCGAAAAAGTCCAGCATCGGAATTTGGACGTTGGAAGACTACACCACAGACCGCGGTTTTGACAGTGAGAAATATCCTACAGATTCAGTGAAGATCCCTGTCTATGGTGAAACACAGGATTTCAAGAACTGTACAGAGCTTCGTAAGGTATATCCGGAGGGCGTTAAGAAAGGCCACCCGGCATATAAAGAACAGATGGATGGCAATAGTGACGGACGGGCTTGTGAATAAAATAATGACTAAGTAACTGGCAAGACACTGTGATCGTAAGCGGACAATTTCTACATCTCATGAACTCACGTAGAATGCTTACATGTAAACCCTAATGAATAAATAAAAGAATGAAGACAATTCCTGGTCAGATCAAGGATTTGTTTTCATTCTTTTTTCATTAAAATACTTCATTATAATTGGTAAGCTCTCGCAGTGCGCGTTCTTCAGCGGGAATCCGAACGGATAGCATCCAGATGTTCAGCAACAAAAACATTCCTGCAGTGAAGTACGCACTGAATAGTAAAGGTAATACAATCAGTTCAGTTGTGACAATGACATAGTTCGGGTGGCGGATCCAGCGGTAAGGTCCTTTTTTTTGTACGTTCGCTCCAGGTAGTATGAGAATTTTAGTATTCCAGAACTTCCCTAACGACGACAGACACCAAACACGCAGTACTTGCATCAATAGGAAAATTCCAAGCAAAATGCTCCAGAACGGTGAGAGAGGACGTTCGAATACAAGAACTTCGAATAATAAGGAAACGAAAAATGCCGTATGCATCAGAACCATCCATTTATAATGAGACGCACCGATTTCTACTGCGCCGTTACTGCGAATCCATTTCTCGTTACGATTGGCGACGACCAATTCGACTAACCGTTGAATGACGACGATGATAAAAACAAACAAAAAGAGCCTGCTCATCTTACTGCCACTCCAACAACAGTAATTCTCCACAGAAGCCTGGACCAAGCGCTGCCATTAAACCGTATTCACCTTCCGCAGGTTGTTGCTCGATAAAATCCTTGAGTACATACAGCACAGTAGGAGACGACATGTTTCCATGGTATTGCAACACTTTTTTCGACGTAGCGGTTTGCTCTGGATTCATATTCAAGGCTTTTTGATAAGCATCTAATACTTTTTTGCCCCCTGGATGTGCAACAAAATGCTGTACATCTTCCATTGATAGATTATGATCTTCCACGAATTGATGTACAAATGGTCCTAACCAACTCTTGATGACGTTTGGAATACTCTTTGAAAATACAACATGCAAACCATTATTTTTAATGTCCCAGCCCATCACGTCCTCTGAATCGGGCATAAAACGTGAAGAAGTTGCACGGATATGAGGCATCGGACGTATGCTTTTGATGGTAGACTGTTCTCCAGAAACAAGTGCGCAAGCTACACCATCAGAGAATAGCGATACACCGACCAAGTTACTTTTTGACACATCATCGCGTTGAAATGTTAAGCTGCAAAGCTCAACAGCGAGAACGAGAACATTCGATTCAGGATAGGCTTTACAGTAATCAAAAGCACGACTCATACCCGAAGCACCACCTGCGCAGCCAAGACCCCAAATTGGAATACGTTTAATATCATGTCGAAATGGTAATTGATTTATAAGACGCGCATCGATACTTGGGGTGGAGATGCCACTACTTGAAACAAAGAATATCGCGTCTATTTCAGCTGCATTCACGGGACGCTCAAGCGTTGTCGTGTTGGTGAGACATTTCTCGACTGCCTGTTTACCGAGTGCAACAGCATGCTGAATGTATAAATTATTTTTCGTTTCAAAATCATGGGGCTCCGCATACCATTCCAACGGCATACATACTTGACGTGAATCAATTTCACCGTTTTGGAACACTTTCAATAAGCGGTCGATATCTTTAAATGAATCCGAAAATAAAGAGCGAGCAAATGTCATAGCCTCTTGCTGTGGCAAATCAACAGGCGGACTAACTGTACTGACAGATTGGATGATTGGCATAGGGTAACCTCCGTTTAAATTAATGGCGAGCGTGAGCAGTGAATTTTGCCGTGGCTTCTTGTAGACTATATGCAATAGAAGAGGAGGACTTGTCTTGAAGATACAATTAAGTATATTAGATCAATCTCCCATTACATTCGGCAGTCATGCTCATGAGGCTCTTCAGCAAACGACCCGATTGGCAAAGAAAGCCGAAGAATTAGGCTATAGCCGCTTTTGGGTGTCTGAACATCATGATGCTCCAACTCTAGCAGGTTCATCTCCCGAAATCCTGATGGCGCATTTGGCTACAGTCACTTCGACTATCCGAATCGGATCAGGTGGTGTCATGCTACCTCACTATTCCCCTTATAAGGTGGCAGAAAACTTCAAAGTGTTAGAAGCCTTGTTCCCTGGGAGAATTGATGCGGGTGTCGGGCGAGCTCCAGCAGGGATGCCCCGAGCAACATATGCTCTCAACAATGGCGAATATCTAAATCGTGACCAATATCCCCAACAAATTGACGACCTGCACATGTATCTTCACGACGCGTTGCCTACAGATCATCCATATGAAGGATTGAAAGCAACCCCACTGACGAATAATGCACCACCCATCTGGATGTTAGGCACAAGTAAAGAGTCAGCGGGCTTAGCAGCTCAAAAAGGATTACCTTATATGTTTGCACAATTCATCAATAGTGAAGGAGGTAGGGAGGCTGCGAGGTATTATCGAGATCATTTCCAAGCGTCTGCTTATACATCTTTACCGAAGCAAGCGGTAGCCGTATTTTTGTTTTGTGCAAAGACGGAAGAAAAGGCAGATTGGATTGCGTCCTCATTGGATCTGTTAATGATTATGCAACAACAAGGAATGAAAATAGAGGGTACACCTTCACCAGAACAAGCGGCAGCGTATCCATATAGTCAACTGGAACGAGAACTTGTTCAATTGAATCGCGAGCGTATGATAGTCGGTACACCAAAATCAGCTCGTAGGCAGTTGGAACAAATAGCGGAAAATTTTGGAGCAGAAGAAATCATGCTCGTTTCAATTACATATAACTTTCATGATAAACTGAAGTCGTATGAACTGATTATGCAAGAATTTTTGAAAGGGGAGAAGAGTAATGAATTTGATTGATACAAAAGATCAGCTGACTGAAAAGAAAAAGCATGTGGAGAAAGTGGCGAACGTCGACAATGCAACCATTATGAATATTCAATTGCGTGCAGGTGAGGAAGTAGCAGAGCATGATGCGAATAAAGAAGTATTCATCATCGTGCGTAAAGGAAAAGTGCGGTTCATAGTGGATAGCGAGCCGGTTGATGTAACACCAGATAATGTCTTGCATATGGTGCCTATGGAAAGGCATAGTTTACATGCTATAGAAGAGTCAGATGTTTTGGTTATTCAAGTGAAACCATAAAGATACTATAAACATACTAACATTAGTAGTACAAACCATGGCCTTGGTTTGTACTACTAATGTTAGTATGTTTATAGTATATGGAGTAGGTTAATGCTGAACGGTTTTACATAATTCACACAAACTAGAAATGAAACCTTTATTCTGTTCAGCAGTTCGTTTTTTCGGGCCACGCAAACGACCTCCTGCTCGGCGGATTTTCTGAGCTTTATGACGTGCCGCAAGTAATTGATCAATATTGTCATTTGTATACCATCTACCGTTTTGATCAAGTGGCAATCCTTGTTTCGCCAACGCCATAGCGGCCAATCCGTAGTCTTGAGTGACGACGATATCCCCTTTTTTTATACGGTTCACCAATACAAAATCGACTGCGTCGGCACCTTTGGAAACAGTAATGGTTTCTGCGCCTTCCCGGTGCATTTCATGTGCAGTGTCACATATTAACACACAAGGTAGGCCGTACTCTTTAGCTATCGCGATCGTTTCATTGATTACTGGACAGCCATCTGCATCCACTAAAATCGTTGTCACGTAGTACCACTCCTTCCGCATTACTTAATAGGTTTAGTATAGCAAATAACGGGAAAGATAAGTAAAAATGTACGATTGAGGTGATGAAATGGCTGATTTATCAAAAGAACAACGAACTACTGTAGAACAACGTGAGCAATATGGACGTGAAATGGATGCGAGGAATGCTGCCATGGAGAACATAGAAGTTCCACTTGAAAACAGAGCGTTGGCAGATCACGAAATTCCACCACCGTTAACAGAAGAAGAAGTACGAGCAAAAGTTGGTAATCAGAACTACCAAAATGCGACTGATGATAACGCACCTACATCAATAGGTAGCTAATAAAGTTAAGAGAACTGCTAGGGACATCACGGATGTTCCTTTTTTGCGTTAAAAGCTAATAACGAAACTAACCTGTGAGGTAAATCGTATACATACAATACAACTAGATGACGGAGTGATGAAAGATGAATGAAGGATATTTTGTAGGATGGGGCACGTTAGCTTTAATCAATGCAGTATTAGCGCAAGGAAAAAACAGAAGCGGATTGAACTGGTTTATACTCTCCTTATTTTTAGGACCACTGGCCACTCTCTTCTTAGCGCTATCAGGTAAAAAGTGATAAGCTATTTAGGAAACCGAAATAGTGAAGGGAGCTATTATAACTATGCAAATTAATGTAGAGATTTTATTCGCAACAGATGCAAAAATAACGAAGAATCTTTTGGTGAAGCAATTTGTCGACAATCAAACTGGAGGATTTTCCACGTTTGTACATGACGGAAAACAGCTAGTCGTTATAAAAAATAAAGAATGGAAAACACTAGATGCAATTCGCAGTATTGCAGGTGAAATCTCTCGTAATCTGGCGGCACAAAAAGTAGATTCTGCTTCGATTCAAGCAGATCAGCTAGGGCAAAAGTGGTCGTCTGTAGATGAAGCAGTGACGGCTTTCGTCGAAGGATGGCACCTTGGCGCTTATAACTTTGACCGCTACCAATCCAAAAAAGCAGACCCTGTCACTACATTAAATGTTAAAGGTGCTGACAATGCAGCAGTCAAATCAGGAGAAGTGCGTGCAGCAGCTATGGCGTTTTCTCGCGATTTGATGAATGAACTTTCCGATGTCCTAAACCCGGAGACGTATCCAGAAGTATTGAAAGACCATTTCAAAGGGACAAAAGTGAAAATCGATGTACTTGGCAAAAAAGAAATCGAAGAATGCGAGATGAACGGTGTGTTGACTGTTTGTCGCGGTAGTAAATATGAACCTTCATTCGTAGAGATGACATTGCAGACGGATGCATCGAAACCACTCGTGGCTCTTGTCGGAAAAGGCGTGACATATGATTCGGGCGGTATCAGCTTGAAAGGCGGACGCGACGACAGTGATATGCGCATGGATATGGGCGGTTCAGCAGCTGTGAGCGGAGCTTTATCACTTCTAGCTCATTCAGATGCCAAAGTGAATGTAGTCGTGCTGATTCCAATGGTAGAAAACACTCCAGGACCCGACGCTGTTATGCCTGGAGAAGTAATTCAATATAAGAATGGCATCAGTGTACAAGTCGGTAATACCGATGCTGAAGGCCGCTTGATTTTAGCGGACGGATTAATTCGCGCAGGAGAATTAAACGCAGATTACACAGTCGATATTGCTACATTGACTGGTGCTGTTGTCGCTGCTCTCGGTACAGAAGTCGGCGGAGTTTTCGGCGATGAAGAGTTGTCTGCTAAACTGAAGAAAATAGGCGATCAAAACGGTGACTTCGTTTGGCCACTACCGTTGGTGGATGAGTATGAAGAAACCCTAGACAGCGCCTATGCTGATTGCAATAATATGAGTTCTCTATCTGTTGCCGGTTCGATCACGGCTGGCCTCTTCCTGCGCAAGTTCGCACCGAAGAATAACTGGTTGCATGTGGACATGGCAGGCGTCATGGATAAGCAGAAGTCGAAAGGTTATTACACAAAATCTGCAACAGGATACGGAGCACGTTTGCTTGCGGATTATACAGTGTCATTGACTAAATAAGTATACAGATAAAACATACTAACATTAGTAGCACAAACCAAGGCCATGGTTTGTGCTACTATTTTTTATAGTAGAAGTGAAGAAAAGCCGACCAGCCTCTGGGACCATTTGTGAGTCCGTATATAAAACCGGCTAACTTCAC
>NZ_PDYL01000025.1:0-37072 GCF_002743035.1 Sporosarcina sp. P12(2017) | reverse complement strand
CCAAACGAAGCTGCTTTTCTTCAAGGTAATCAAGGACAACTCTCGCGTTTCCTGGATCAACCACAACTGCCTCTGTTTCTTCTTGGATGCACCATACATAATTATCAGAAAAGGCTTTGATTGGATGAATAATCACCTTATGATTCCTCCTCTTTTTGTATTTTTAATTTGCGGGTTGGAGACTATTTTTTCCCCTTCCACCGACAAGTTTTACTTTACCCTACTATCATAACAGAGTTTATTCATATACATGAAGGAGACAACCTCCTCTGTCTGTAATTCAATCCTTCATCCTGTCATTTTGAAAAAAAGATACTGTTTATCATTTTGGGGAGTCCCACAACGAATTAGAGAAAAGATTGAACTGCTTTTATTAATATTAACAAAAAACAATTCACTCTTGCATATGACCTGATCACATCCTATGCGAGTTTCGGCAAAGGGCATAAAGTGATTACGGTAGAAAAGAATCCGGAACCGGGCCGTGAGAATTGGTTCATTACGAAAATTAGCACGACATTTCTTCCATATGAAGCGATTACTCCAGCCGAAATGATACGTAAGTAAAATCATATAGCGATAAGTAGATATTCCTTAAGTCTTTTGACGATAGGCGAGAAAAATACTGCGCATGAAAATAAATGAATGTTTGAATACTTCCCAAACACACAATATCAGCACTTTACTTAGGTAATATCTAGCTATCGCAGTGGCTAGATGTTATCTTATTTTTTATGGTCAGTAAATGATATGGAGGAAGGTTCGATATATGGAAGATTCAATACAAGAAAAAATAAAAAATAAAGAGTTAAAAGTTGCTCCGATCATGACTGTGTTATTGATTGGCGGATTTATCGGATTATTTAGTGAAACAGCATTAAATATGACGATGAATGACTTGATAAAGGAATTCGCTATTTCTGCATCTACGGCGCAGTGGTTAACCACGGGGTATTTACTCGTACTCGGTATAATCATTCCCGTTTCAGGATTACTCATCAAACGTGTTCCGACAAGAAATCTTTTTATCACGAGTATGAGTTTTTCTATAGTAGGAGTACTCATTGCTGCGGTTTCCCCGAGTTTCACTATATTGTTAACTGGACGAATTATTCAAGCAATCGGGACGGGTTTATTGGTTCCATTGTTATTCCATACAGTTCTTATTCTTTTTCCACCATGGAAAAGAGGGACTGCGATGGGTTTAGTAGGCCTTGTGATGATGTTTGCGCCTGCTATTGGTCCGATTTCTGCCGGATTGATTATTGATTATTTCAATTGGCATATGATATTTTGGATAATCGCTCCGATCCTCATTTTCGCATTGATATTTGGTGTTATTTACTTGCCGAATTTATCCGCTGTTCAGAAGCAAAAGATCGATGTGTTATCCATTATTCTGTCTACCATTGGTTTTGGTGGTATTGTCTTTGGATTTAGCTATGCGGGCGAAAGTGAAGGATGGTCAAGTCCGATTGTGATTGTAGCGTTTGTAACTGGCTTGGTCGCCCTCGTTGTATATGCTTTTCGTCAATTATCTATTAAGGAACCGATGCTTCATTTGGAAGTGTTTAAGCATCCAATGTTTACATTAGGCATTATCATTACGTTGTTTGCGAATCTAATTATATTCTCCTCCAATATTTTACTGCCTTTATTTATGCAAGCAGGACTTGGTTTATCTGCTTCGAAAGCAGGTCTGTTACTGTTACCTGGTGGTATTTTTAACGGTATTATGTCGATGGTCAGCGGACGTATTTTTGATCGCTATGGTCCGCGAGGCTTAGTTATTGGTGGATTTACAATTAGTACGGTGGCTGCGCTATTTTTTGCGACGATTTCATCGACAACTAGTTTTTACTTAATTATCATCTTCTTTATATTATTAATGATGAGTATGTCGATGGTGACGACGCCATCTCAAACAAATGGAATAAACTCGCTACAGTTAAACCGCTACCCTGATGGTACGGCGATCGTTAACTCCGCGATCCAAACGTCTGGAGCAATTGGTACAGCGATTGGGATTACTATATTAAATACGTCACAAAATACATTCTTACGAAATATCAGCGACCCGATTACAGCTGCTCATCAAGCGGAAGCGGTCATTTCAGGTGTACAGAATGCATTTTTATTTGCGACGATCATATCAATTATTGGTTTTGTCTGTTCACTATTTATCAAGCGAGTCAAATTGTATAATGGCTGACTAGCTGATCTTGTCGTATACTTCTCACATATTTTATAAATTTCTGTGAATTTGCACAATAACTTTTCATTTCCTATTACATTTAGTACTTCCATATGCTACAATGCATATTATAATAGTATGAATTAAAAGGGGATGGGTTTTATGTCAACAACAAACAATACGTTAGTGAAGATTTCTGCTACAGCGAAATGGGATGAAGGGGTTCGCTCTACACATACGATCCGAGACTTTGAAGGATTTCCGATGGATGAGCCTGTTCACTTAGGGGGAACCGATACTGGGGCAAATCCACTTGAGTTTATCGCAGCTGCGCTGAATGGCTGTAAAGCAGTGATGATTCCATTAATTGCGAACGAACAAGGCTTTACTTTTACAGCCATTGATTTTGATACGACGGGAATCGTGGATGCTAGAGGTTTGCTGGGGGAAGAAGGCATAAAAACTCATTTCCAAAAAGTTCGTTTTGTTTGTGAAATCACTACGAATGAGTCAGACGAGGCGATCGAGCAATTGAAAACAGAAGTTGAAAGAAGATGCCCGGTATATAATCTATTTGCTGATGCAGGGATTCCTGTTGAGTCGAAATGGATAAAGAAATAATGACAGCAAAATTAAAGCCGTGTGAAACCAAGTTTTACAACTTGAATTTACGCGGTTTTTTGGTTGATAAAAATTAGGGTGAAGTTGAGAATGGAGAATCTTAACCTAGTTTAAATCGAAAAACTAGAGAGGTGAGTTTAGAATTCAGCAAATCACTATCGATGAAGTTTTGGACGCTGAAAGACGAATAGCCATTCGAACAAACTCCATTATCGGAAGTGTTAAAGCAAACAGAAGTGCGTTTTGTTTGTTGTAATCTATTGTGAATATAACTCATCAAAAATATTCAATAGAATTCGTGATAAAAACCCAAAAAACTATTGCGAAAACTCTCTCTCTATCGTTTAATGAATTGATTGCAATAAATGAAAAGGACTGTGATAAATGAAAAAGATGGTGAGTTACTTAACGTTGTCCATGCTCGTTGCAACGTCACTCGTTGCGTGTACGCCAAAAGAAGATACTTCCAAAGAGAAGAAAGAGCCTGTAGAGGACGTAAAGACCGCTCCACTCTCAGATGAAAAGGACAAGTACTTATCTGAAGTAGATGTGGAATATGCTTTTGAATTCGCTAAAGGAATGGAAGAATATAAAACCAATGAGAAACTTGGCTATCGTACTGCAGGTTCAGAAGCAGAACGATAGACAGGGGAGAAAATTGGAGAAGAAATGAAGAAAATCGGACTGACCGAAGTGACAAAAGATGCATTTACGGTAGATAGTTGGGAGTTTGAGAAGGCCGATTTAACCTTTACAGATACTGCCGGGAAAGAGCATTTAGCTGTACTAGGCGGCTATCAAGTGAACTTTGATACGAACGGTGTGAAAGAACTTGAGATCGTCTATGCAGGTAAAGGGACTGCAGCAGATTTAGAAGGCTTGGATATCGATGGGAAACTCGTGTTAATTGATATCAATCAACGAGAAGAATGGTGGATTAATTATCCTACTTATCAAGCGCATGTGAAAGGGGCGGCGGCGGTCATCGCGGTACAGGAAGCTGGCTATGCCGAAGTGGATCCAGATGCGTTGAATACACAGGATATTTGTGGACCGGACGATGCTCCTGCATTCTCGATGTCTCAGACCGATGCAGGTGAACTGAAAAAGGCACTAGAAGCAAGTAAAAATGACACGCTTACCGTGAAATTTGATGCTAAATCTACTGTGAAGATGGATCAAGAAGCGTATAATTATTACGGGAAAATCGTCGGAAAAGATCCGGATTCCTATATCCTGTTATCTGGCCATTATGATTCGTATTTCGCGGGCTTCCAAGATGACAATGCAGCAATCGGCATGATGTTGGGAATCGCTAAAGGTATGATTGACAGCGGCTATCAACCAGAAAAGACCATTATCTTCAATGCGATTGCAGCGGAAGAATGGGGTAAGTCGAATACTCGATACGACTGGTCGACAGGTGCCTACAATCAAATCTTTAATATTCATCCCGAGTGGGTCGGAAAGACGTTTGCGAATATGAACTTCGAACTTCCGGCATTTGAACATACGACACAAGATGAAATCCGCTCGACGTACGAGTTGAATAACTACTTGACGGAGTTCGCAAAAGAAGTGCCACCGTTATCCGACGTGTACAAAGATGGGATTTCAGTCGTTTCTCCACTACGTACATGGTCAGATGATTTCTCATTTAGTATTGCCGGTGTGCCAGCGCTTCGGAATGATTTCCAAGATAGTGAATTTATGCATTCTCATTATCATTCTCAATTCGACAGCGAAGACGCGTTCAACGCCGAGGCACTGAAATTCCACTTAAACCTTTATGGTTTATTGACAATACATTACGATCAAACGGCAATTGTACCGTTAGACTTCACAACACGTCTGCAGGCACTGAAAGACTTGATCGACGCCGATGCATTTAAACAGGCATCTGTTGCTTCGGACGACTTGACGAAAGAGATCGATCACGCGATGTCTAGTGCAGAAGAAGTGAATGCAAAAGTCGCTGACATTAATAAAGAGTATGCGGAAGCACTCAAAAAAGAGGATGCTGACCGAGCGAAGAAGTTATACGAGGAAAGTCGTGAGTTGAATAGCGACTTGTTGGCTGCTTATAAATATGCGGAAGACCAATTCGTGCGATTGACGTGGGAAGATGAACCGATTTTCCCTCACGAACATGCGCAAAATAACGTGAAAAACTTAACTGCTTCCATTGAGGCATTAACTACAGGTGATATCGCCACGCCACTGGACGAGTACTTGTACGCAATTGACAACAACTGGTATGCGTATGACTTCGATCAGGAAGTATTCAACTACTTCACGGACTATGTCATAAAAGCACCGAAAGAGCAGCTCATGTGGGGTGCTGGACGAATTGTCGACCATGAAGACCTATTTGACACGATCAAGTCTTTACAAGCGAAGAAAGAACAAACGAAGCCAGATTTGTCAGTAGAAATCGCTACTTTGACAGATGCGCTCGGCAGACAGGAAGAGCTATTGCAGCAAACCGTAACAGATGAAACAGCTAGCGTGAAAAAATTAGGTGAGCTGTTGAGTGAACTGAAATAAGAATAGAAAAGTTCGGATAAATTTTTAAACCGTTCAGTAGTTCAAAACCTGAATGGATAACGAATTAAAGCATTAAAAGCATCGCGTATATGCGGTGCTTTTAATGCTTTTAACAGACTTAACAAAGGTCTCGTATCAATGGACATTTTACTATAGCAACTACTAGAGTAAAATAAGAAGGTCGAAGCGTAGACGATCGTTTAGCAACTGTTAAATTAATGAAACCTTTATCATTTCAGCTACATTAAAGGCATCTAGAGAGGACGTCATATGTATGGATCATATAAAGAGCGGGTCAAAAAATATAAAACGCGATATCATTACTAAAGACGTGATGTTTGCATTTTCTTCATTATCATTTCTTTGTATAGCTGTCATCTTTGGTTTAGTAGTTTATGACGTATTAACTATCCAAAATCTACTTTCCTTTGACAAGCCAATAGAATCTATAGTGATTTCAGGTATTGCTTCCATTGCGTTATTACTATTCGGAGTCGTCTTAACGTTTATTATTCCTTCCAACTACATTGATAACACGAATAAAACGTATCAAGACGGTACATTATCATCACTAATTATGTTCATGTTTTTAGTCGCGCTGTTTGAGGAACTATTATTTAGAGGCATTATCCAGAACTTATTTTTCATATATACAGGTCACCAATGGGTTGCCATACTATCCACGACTGTATTGTTTCTAGTCTTTCATATCCAATACGTCAAAAAGCCTATGATGTTATTAAATATCACCATCCCAAGTCTAGTTTTTGGTTGGATCTATTTTAAAACAAACAATCTCTTAGTTCCCATATTTGTTCATTTCTTAATGAGTTTTGGAACAACCATCTTGTTTAAATTTAAATTAATTAGTTTTAAGAAATGAATTTCTATCAGAAGGCGCAATCGTAGTTTGAAGATGAAGACGTATTACATAACAAGCGAAAACACTGAATATATTTTCAGTGTTTTTTTGTATTGTTTCACTAATTTTCTATTTGCATTCCTTATCAATCTGTACCAGTGAATTGTATGCGCTAACCTTTCATAGTGATTTCCAATGTTGATTTATAGAAAGATTTAGGAGGTGCTTCCGTGCGTATTGGGAACCTTGTACAGTTAATAGTATTTTCAAGCTTATCTAATTGCATATGAAAACTGCATATCCATATCACAGGTTGACTATTCATAATATAGTTATATAATTAGGTAATTACTTATTTAGGTAAACATCTAATTACTATTTGTGAAGGAGTAATTTACTGTGAATGAAATCTTTAAAGCTCTAAACGATGAAACGAGAAGACAAATACTCACTCTACTCAGTGAAGAAGGTTCTTTAACTGCCAGTGAAATACATGAAGAATTCGAGATGAGTAAGCCGAGCATTTCCAATCATTTAAACATCTTACGTACCGCAGGGCTTGTCACTTCGGAGAAAAAGGGGCAGTATATTTACTACACTCTCCATACAACAGTTCTGCAAGATCTACTTGTATGGATGATAAAATTGAATAAATAAAGTGGTGAAATACTTGAGGGAGTGCACCTATCCATACATGTGTCGTGCGTGGAGTTGTTTCATTTTTAAAAAGTGAATACGTAGCTTTGAGTTAAAGCTACGGGTGCTAAACAAGGGAGATGGGGAAGCGATAGTACGGTGTTGAGAATACAGGGAGTGCCGCTATAACAACTACATCACAATCAAGCAAACAAAATAAAGTTTTGTTTGCTTGATGTGAAAATCTGTAATAATACCCGTATCTGAAACTACTAGGAATGTATATACATTCCTGAGAATCTCATGCGCAGATATTTTATGATTAGCTATACATTTCAATCGCATCACGAACTAGGGATTCTTTAATATGATAATGAGTGGCTTGCCATGTTGCTTTCTGATCTTTTACAATTAACAATTGCGGCGATTCATGTCTTACGCTTAAGTCACTTTCAATCGCTTTCGAAACGGCTTGATCCGTCTGTACGATAATGACATAGAGTGGTAAGTCCGTAACGAGTTTATGTAATTCTTTTTTTGCGGATAGGCTACTGAAACATGTCAAACTCATTTTAAAGAGAAGAACGGATTGTTTTTTAGAACCGTCCCTAACAGTTTGCCATTCTTCTATAGTTTTTATGCGTTTCAATTTAAATCCTCCAGTTAATAGGTTTTATATGGTCTATTTAGTTTCACTATATACCCCTCAAGGTATACAATCAAACTATTGATATTCTTCATCAAGAACTCTATACAATTTCATATGCAGGTGCAACTTAACTCGATTGAATTCGTTTACACTTGTAGTTCATTCAAGATTAAGAGGTAATATATAACAATTCTTGCTAGGGGAGGTTCCATGAAGATATTTTTTGAAAAACATAAAGTGCTAGTATTATTCATGTTTGCTTATTGGGGCGTCTGTCTAGTCATGCTCTTTGAGAGTTTGGATTTTCTCTATGCGGCGTTGTCTTGGAATGTGTTGTTGGCCATATTACCGTTATTCTTTATTCGTCAAGCAGTCATGACGGTAGGGCAGAGAAAAATTAGTTGGTCTGTTTTCTGGATATTGCTTTGGTTATTTTTCTTCCCTAATTCCGTCTATCTCGTAACGGATTTTATTCATATAGCGAATGAAAAGTTCAGGTGGATGGCAAATGTAGTACCGTATGCGCCGGGTGGCGGTATAGTATACAGCCACGACATTTTGATATGGACGAAGTTATTAGTGATTGCCATGGGCTTTTTTTATTCCATCGTAGTAGGGCTGGAGTCTGTTTATATTTTCGAACAGATTGTCAGAATGAAGTATTCAAGGAAGGTCGGCTACGCCAGTATTTTAAGTGTCGGTTTACTGACAGGAATCGGTGTTTATATTGGAAGGTTCCTACGTTTCAATAGTTGGGATATAGTTTTCAATCCATTCCAAGTGTTACAACAAGTGGCGGAAGTAGATCGATTTGGTGTACAGTTCATTATCGCTTTCTCTGGTTTTGTTTTATTTTGCTATATGCTGTTTCGATCGTTTAAGGAAAAGTAAGAAGTGCATTTGTGCCGGCAATACACGTGGATGTTTAGCTATTCATGTGTATTGCAGACACAGGTGCTTTTTGATTCTAAAGGGGAATGAATGTTTAGTTCACTTTCAGCAAGGGAAATTACATGGATGAGACGAGTAGAAGAGTTTACTTTTAAAAAAGGAGTAAGATAAAAATGGAACAGTTGAAAGTACAATCGATGCGATTGAATGATGGAACGAGCCTTCCTTCAATTGGTTTCGGAACGGTTAAAGTAAAAGGTGCGCAAGGTGTAGTCAGTACGTTAACGGCGATCGAAGCGGGTTACAGACTGATTGATACATCAACGAATTATAATAATGAAGGAATGGTAGGAGAAGCGGTTCGGCGGTCATCTGTACCTAGGGAAGAACTGATGATCAGTTCCAAACTTCCTGGAGCTTCACATGATTACGAAAGAGCAATTCTGATGATCCAAGAGTCACTGTACCGTATCGGAATCGATTATTTTGATAAATACTTGATTCATTGGCCACTTCCAAAACAAGATCAATACGTAGAAGCGTGGCAAGCTTTAGTCGATGCGCAGAAATTCGGACTGATTAAGACGATTGGTGTTTCTAATTTCTTACCGGAACATCTAGAGCGTATCATAGAGGAAACAGGTGTAACGCCGGCGACCAATCAGATTGAACGCCATCCGTATTTTAACAATAACGAACTAGTGGAATACAATAAAAGCCGCGGTATCGTAACAGAAGCTTGGAGTCCTTTAGGGCGTGAATTAAATGACGTGTTAGAAAATGAAACGATTGTCTCGATAGCTAAAAAACACAATAAGGAACCAGCGCAAATTATTATTCGTTGGAACCTACAGAATGATATTTTAACGGTCGTAAAATCTTCTAACTATGCCCATCAAAAAGCGAATCTCGATGTATTCGACTTTGAATTGACTGAAGAAGATATGAGACAAATTGATTCTTTAGATAAAGGTGAAGCGGGAAGAGTAGAAGGGCAGCACCCGAATGAATATGAAGAGTTTGATTAAACGTATCTATTTTAGTAATGGGCTACATTGAAAAAGTCTACGATTTCAGATCTTGTTATCATGATAAAAATGACCCACCTAGATCCGCATTGCAAAGAGGCGTGGTGGGTCGCTTTTTATTGTACCAACATGAAATCCAACTTTTAAAGGACAACGGCTAAAAGTATTTGTGTAATTGGGCGCGTGAATGGAAAACGATAGTACGTCACAATACCGATGAGTTTTTCAGAAAGCCAATAGAGCACAAAGCCTGTATTTGAATAGCAGAACATGTATTAATAATGGACACTCTCGATCTTCAAGCATTTCATACATTTCCTATATGTTACAGTTTCTGTATATTCGTGTATGCATTGTGCTTGCAGGAGAGCCAACTGTTCTTCTAACTGATGAAGATTTCGGCGTTTTACAGAGATCTGATGAATTAACTGTTCGGTTGTCATAACTCCATTCACTCCTTATTAAAGATAGATTTCAGCACCGGATTTTTTAAATTCTTCAGCCTTTTCCTTCATGCCACTTTCCATTGCTAGCTTCTCTTCTAAACTGTTTTCATCAGCATATTTTCTAATGTCGTGTGAAATTCGCATACTGCAAAATTTAGGTCCGCACATCGAACAGAAGTGGGCGATCTTGGCTCCTTCAGCCGGCAATGTTTCATCATGATATTCCATCGCGCGTTCAGGATCCAAACTTAAATTAAATTGATCTCGCCAACGGAATTCGAAACGGGCTTTTGATAATGCGTTGTCGCGTTTATATGCATTCGGATGACCTTTTGCTAAATCAGCTGCATGGGCTGCAATTTTATACGTAATGACGCCTTCACGCACATCATCTTTATTCGGTAGACCAAGATGTTCTTTAGGGGTTACATAACATAACATCGCTGTCCCGAACCAGCCGATCATAGCCGCACCAATAGCAGATGTGATGTGGTCATAGGCAGGAGCAATATCTGTCGTCAAAGGACCGAGTGTATAAAAAGGCGCTTCTTGACAAATCTCCATTTGCTTATCCATATTTTCCTTAATTAAATGCATAGGCACATGTCCAGGACCTTCTACCATGACTTGCACATCATGGGACCAAGCAATCTTCGTTAGTTCGCCAAGTGTTTCAAGTTCAGCGAATTGTGCCTCGTCATTGGCATCAGCAATTGAGCCGGGACGTAATCCATCTCCCAAGGAAAACGCGATATCGTACTGTTTCATAATTTCACATATATCTTCAAAGTGTGTGTATAGAAAACTTTCTTTATGATGCAACATACACCACTGGGCCATAATAGAACCACCACGTGAGACAATGCCGGTCACACGATGAATCGTCATGGGAATATAACGGAGCAGAACACCCGCATGAATGGTAAAGTAGCTGACACCTTGCTCAGCCTGCTCAATCAATGTGTCGCGGAATACTTCCCATGAGAGATCTTCCACTTTGCCGTTTACTTTTTCCAACGCTTGATATAATGGGACCGTTCCCACTGGGACAGGTGAGTTGCGGATGATCCATTCACGTGTTGTATGAATGTTCTTTCCCGTTGATAAATCCATGATATTATCTGCACCCCAACGTGTAGCCCATGTCATCTTTTCCACTTCCTCAGCAATTGATGAGGAGACCGCAGAATTTCCGATATTCGCATTGATTTTCACATGGAATTTACTACCGATAATCATCGGTTCCGCTTCTGGATGGTTAATATTAGACGGTATAATCGCCCGTCCTCTCGCCACTTCATCCCGTACAAGTTCAGGCGTTACATTTTCGCGGATTGCAATGAATTCCATTTCAGGTGTAATGATTCCTTTGCGTGCATAATGCATTTGTGTAACATTCATGCCACTTTTTGCTCGTAATGGTTTGCGTTTCAACAATGGAAATTCTGCGTCATTTTTCATTTTTTCCATTGAACGGTACCCATTATCCTGTGGCTTCACTTGCCGACCTTCATACTCTTCCACGTCATTTCGTTCAACTATCCAGTTCTTCTTAATATTCGGGAGTCCTTTTTGGATATCCACTTGATAACCAGCTTCCGTATATTTCCCGCTTGTATCATAGACACGGAAAGGTTCATTTGGTATTTCACCTTGATCAGTTACAGTTGGTGATAGTTCAATTTCGCGCATCGGTACGAGTATGTCAGGACGACTTCCTTGTACATAAGTCTTGCTACTTGCCGGAAAACATTCATGGATACGGATTTCTTCTTTCTTCTCTTGCATTTTGTCATCGTCTCCTTTTAAGGGGCGACATGACTCGATTCAAGTGATGGGAATCGGCAACAAAAAAGACCAGTTCCGTAGATAGGACCTGGTCTTCAAAACGCAAAATAAGCGTTGCTGATAAAATGAAAACTTCCCTACGCTGGTACGAGCCAGATCAGGTCCAAAGAGTCCGGAATGCGTGTACTGTCATTCCATCTCAGTCCAATAACGTTGGACACCCCTAGTATTAGTATTTAATTGTTCGAACAGGAATAGTATACCATACCTAAATCGGTTTTTAAAGAGTAATTATTCTGTTAATTTTCATAGGTTCCGTTATTTACCCGTAACTAGTGTGATTGGTGAGGAAGCAGAAATGCGTAATCAGAAGAAAACCCCCAAAATATTGTACATTCAGTCCTATAGTAAGTTTCTGGAAAATTATATCGTTGCCTTGTCTGTAAAGATAGATCTATGGACAAGCTATTTTTATAAAATCTTTTCAACAACACTCAAGAAAGCATGTAATGATGAGAAATGAATGTTTTGTATGACTTGTAAGATGCATAAGTAGTGATGACGTGAGATAATCAAAAAGAAAAAATAAAAGGGGGAAGGATCAGTGTAGTAGAGTTTACATTGTATAACATATCTGGGATTGAGAAGGATGAATGCTATGGGGAAGTAAAGTCACATACATATTTTGTTTTTATCATGGTGCTTGTCATAATATGCATCAAGTATGCAGTAATTGATGCAATTATTTTATTGTAGTCTAGACACACTTGCATACAACTAATTAGAAATATCATTCCTATGGAGGAGGTAACCAATATATGTCCTATGTTTTACTCATTATTGGATTTGTATTATTAATAAAAGGTGCCGACTATTTCGTGGATGGCTCTTCAAATATTGCAAGACTGTTGCAAATTCCACCTATTTTGATTGGTCTCACCATTGTAGCGCTCGGAACTAGTTCACCAGAAGCGACGGTCAGTATTATTGCAGCGATGGGCGGAAACGCAGACGTCGCAGTGGGGAACGTAGTCGGAAGTAATATATTCAATATCACCATCGTTGTCGGGATGGCGGCATTTCTGTTTCCGTTGAAGGTACAAAGTGAGACTATCCGGAAAGAGATTCCGTTCACTTTATTAGCAAGTATAGTCATGTTGGTGTTGATGAGTGATATGGCATTACAAGGCTTCAGCAGCAATATGATCACACGCGGCGATGGAATTATTTTCTTACTATTCCTTTCGATCTTTATGTACTATGTGATTGAACTTGGCCTTCGAAGTCGTCAAAATGCTACACTTACACAAGCCACTGATAATGTGAAGTGGGGGAAGAATATACTAATTACGCTAGTCGGGTTGGCAGCGATTATATTCGGAGGCGATTTGGTCGTTAGCAACGCCACGAAAATCGCTTATTCTCTTGGCATGAGCGAAACATTAGTCGGTCTTACGATCATTGCGATCGGTACGTCATTGCCTGAATTGGTTACATCAATTTCAGCGGCTTTGAAAAAAGAAAGTGAAATCGCTTTAGGGAACATCGTCGGTAGCAATATTTTTAACATCCTGTTTGTTCTCGGGGCTTCCTCTGTCATTACGCCTATCGCAGTGAACGATAAAGTGTTTATTGACGTCATCATTATGCTTGTATTGACCCTAGTATTATTGCTATTCGCTAGAACTGGCTTCAAAATTGGTAAGCGTGAAGGGCTCATGCTAGCTGTAGCGTACGTCGTGTATCTTGTGTATGTTATTTTACGTAATTAAGAAAAGGCTACTCTCCATTCATTCGTGGAAAGTAGCCTTTTCTATCTTTATAGCATGATATGTAGTTATCTCCACTTATAGCCGATACCCCAAACCGTCACCAAAATCTCGTCAATTAGAAAATTTGATTTCCTCAACTTATCCCGTAAATTTCGAATATGTGAATCGACTGTCCGAACCTCTGTATACGTGTCAAATTCCCAAGCTACTTGAAGCAAGTCTTCCCGGGTAAACGTCCGATTTGGCCGAGTCATCATCGCTTCTATAATATAGAACTCCTTTAACGTAAGACGCACTTCATGCGTGTCATACAGGATGGAATAGGACTCCAAGTCAAGAGTAAATGGACCTTCATGAATAGTCTTCGGTTGATTTTCGTTCTCTGAACGCCGTAATGCCACGCGCACTCTCGCGATGAGTTCCCGCTCGTCAAATGGTTTCGTAATATAATCATCTGCCCCTAGGTCAAGTCCTTTTACAACATCGGATTTGTCGGTTCGAGCCGTTAATAAAATTACAGGTACAGCTGAAACTTCTCTCATTCTGCGGCAAACTTCCCATCCATCCATACCAGGCATCATGACATCGAGCAACACGAGATGTACGTCCTCCACCTGGAATAGCTCAATTGCTTTTTGGCCGTCAGTCGCTTGCAAACAGCGATATCCGTGTGGCGCGAGGAATAGTTCGAGCAGATCGAGCATGCGTTGTTCATCATCAACAAGCAAAATGGTCTTCATATGCGTCACCTACTTTCAATATAATCGTACCGTAAAGATACTCCCTTGATCTAATTCACTTTCTACCTCGATCGTGCCACCGTGCGCTTCTGTTAATTCCTTCACTGTCGCCAAACCAAGGCCAGCACCGCCAAATGAACGGGAACGAGATTTCTCGACACGATACAGCTTTTCAAATATTTGTTGCTGATTTTCCACTGCAATACCGCATCCGCTGTCTTCAACTTGTAATAGTACATGCTTTTTATCTTGAAACGCACGAATGATTACGGTGCTACTGGTTTCAGAATAGTGAAGCGCGTTGTCTAACAGGTTAAGAATAATTTGTTCGAGGCGCATTCGATCTGCCACGATAGGGAAATCGCGGACTTGTTCGATCCGAAGCGTTATTCCTTTCAAATCAAATGATGGTTGGACAAGCTGCACAATATCTCGAATGAACTCCTCAGCAGCGAATTCGGATTTCGTCACAGTGAACGTCATTTCATCCATTTGCGCTAGATCCATTAAGTTTTTCACGAGTGTTTTTAATCGCTCAGCTTCTTCTTCAATAATCGATAAGTAGTTAAATCGTTCCGTATCATTCAGTTCTGTACGCTGAGCGACTTTGGCATAGCCGATCAAGTACGTAAGGGGGGTTCCCATTTCATGAGACACGGAGGCTAGAAATTCTTTTCGTTCACGTTTGACACGACTCAAGTCATTCGATAATTTCCGGATGGAGGCTGCCAGTTCTCCCAGCTCATCATTAGACAACTTCGGCAAGTCCACATCGTATAAACCTTCGCTCATCTGTTCCGTTGCTTCTTTCATCCGAATGAGTGGACGTGTCAACCATTTGGATAGTAATAAGTAGACAACAAACAGAACGACAATACTTCCGCCACCTGCAAGTAGAAAATGAACATTGAGTTGATTGACAAGTTGCCGTATAGGAATTGTACTTTGAAGCATGACGAGAGCCCCTGAATTACCTGTTGCTTCATATGGATGTACGCTGACAAGGTAAGGAGATTTCTTCCAATCAACGGGTAATATAGTATCTTCCGCCAGTTGCTTTTCATTTAGTTCAGATATATATGGAATAAGAATTTCTTCGTTTTCCAATGAATGTTGCACGATATTTCCTCTATCATCGAGAATCGCGACGTCTCGTTCACCACCGCTTTCCATAAGAATAATATGGTGTAGAGTCGTTTCAGTATAATTATCTTCCAACACATTTCGATGATTGCTACCCGTTTTTAAGAGTCGGTCTAGTTCTTCATCCACCCGGGCATGTGTGATGGTTTGATGTAAATAGATCATCAGCAATGCATCCAAAATAAGAAATGAAATGATGAATGAAGCCGCTAACTTCGTTGAAATTTTATTCATAGCATGCGCTACTTTTCCCTCTATTGAGCAGTATAAGATAAACGTATCGAAAATGTATGCAGAAAGCACCGATTACGTGTAGGACTAGCAATACTTGTACAAAAATCATGCCAACATCTTTACGTGGGCCTTATAACAATTGAGGAGTTTCTAAGGAGTTTAAGGATTTAGCTTAAAGCAAGAACAGAAATTGCTATACTAGTATTAATTTAATGAAGGAGTGAAGTCATATGAAAAAACAAGTACTTTCAATAAGTGCAGCGTTTGCTCTAGTGCTTGCAGGATGTGGAGCGACGACACCAAAAGAAGAACCCGTTAAGAGTGAAGAAACTTCACACAATGATATACAAGGGATGGACCATTCGAGTGACGGAAGTATTCCTGAAGGTTTAACGGAAGCCGAAAACCCGACATACCCGGTTGGATCTGAGGCAATTATTGAAACAGATCATATGGAAGGGATGAAAGGGGCTACTGCAACTATCGTTGGCGCATTTGATACGGCTGCCTATTCCATCAACTACACACCGACAGATGGCGGCGAAAAAGTGTTGGATCATAAATGGGTCGTGCACGAAGAAATAGAAGATCCAGCACCTGCTCCTCTAGAAAAAGGAGCTGAAGTGACTGTACTCGCGGATCATATGGATGGAATGGAAGGCGCAAAAGCAGAAATTGAATCTGTAGAACAGACTACGGTCTATATGATCGATTATGCGTCAACAACTGATGGAGAAGAAGTACAGAATCACAAGTGGGTTGTTGAAGACGAGCTATCAGAAAAGTAATGATCCAATGATGGAGTTGTCTCGCGCAGCTCTTTTGATTGTACTTATGTAAAGAGTTTGTACACTTTACACAAACGGTCAAACTTTCGTTACAATTGCTCTTCTAATCAGACACAAAAAATGGAATAGGTTGTGAAAAGATGAAAGGAAAAATGATAGCGATATTGCTACTAATCACCGCTTTATCAGTCGGTTGTAGTAATGAAAATGCGGATAATGAAGTACAACCATCACCAACATCACAAGAGTCAGTAGATATTAAAGAATTAGTCAACGACTATACAGTTAGAAATGCTGTAGCTGCGTCGGCTTCTATTACATCGTCAGAACTAATTGTCACGGATCACGATAAAAAAGTAACAACGTACGGTCTTCCAGAAGATGAATTTTTTGTCTCCATCGCTCCATTCGTTAACACCACGCACCCTTGTGATATCCATAGTTTAACAGGCTGTCAAGGAGAACTCGTTGAGCAAGAGTTTGATGTGCATATAGAAGATTCAAAAGGCAATGTGATCCTTAATGAAACCAAAGAAACGGAAGCCAATGGGTTTATCGACTTGTGGCTACCACGTAATGACACATTTACCGTAACCATTAAACAGGATACGAAAGAGACAGTATCTGAAATTACTACGTTCGATGGGGATAATACATGCATCACGACTATGCGCTTGGAGTAATTTCGAAAGTGTTCTATCTTGAACTCCATATTAAAAAATACCTGTGTCACAAACACGTAAGTTTGTGACACAGGTATTTTACTGTTTATTTATACTTGGTTTGTTTGGTGCAATTGAGCGAATGTCCCGTTTTGTCGTACTAAATTTTCATACGTTCCTTGCTCTTCGATACCGTCTTCTGTCATCACGATGACTTGGTCGGCATTGCGAATCGTAGTGAGGCGATGCGCGATAATGAGTGTGGTGCGATTAACGGATAATTCTTCTAGTGATTGTTGGATGATGCGCTCTGTTTCTGTATCGAGTGCGGAAGTCGCTTCATCTAGAATGAGAATCGGTGGATTTTTCAAGAACATCCGAGCAATGGCTAGGCGTTGCTTTTGACCACCCGATAGTTTTAATCCACGTTCACCAATTTGCGTGTCATAGCCATTCGGCATACTGTTGATCAAGTCGGTAAGATGTGCTTTTTCTGCTGCTTCAACTACTTCCTCGTCTGTCGCATGTAATTTACCGTACGCGATATTATCACGAATCGTTCCTGTAAATAAGAAGACGTCTTGCTGGACAATCCCAATTTGACTACGTAATGATTTCTGTGTCATTTCCCGAATATCTAATCCATCAATTGAAATAGAACCTTCATTGACTTCATAGAAACGAGGGATAAGTGAACAAATAGTTGTCTTTCCAGCACCTGACGGACCGACGAACGCAACGGTTTGTCCAGCATGAATCGTTAAGTCGATATTGCGTAAGACCGGTCGCTCTGGGTCGTAACCAAATGTTACGTCGTTAAGTGTAATATCTCCGCGTAACTGATCGACGACTTTTGCATTCTTTCCATCTTTTATCTCTGGCTCTTGGTCAATTAACGCACGGAAACGACTAAATCCCGCCATTCCTTTTGGATATAATTCCAGCAAAGCACTAATTTTATCAATAGGTTTAATTAATATATTGCTGAATAAAATAAAGCTGACTAGTTCACCGTACGTTAATTTATCATTCACTGTGAACCAAGCGCCTACAATCAAAATGACGAGTGTGACGAGGCGAGTGAGCATGTACATTGAAGACGTAGCCCATGCCATAACTTTATACGCTTTTAGTTTAGCTAAGCGGAACTGACCATTGTCTTCCTGGAAACGACGTATTTCAAAGTCTTCATTTGTAAATGATTTCACAACGCGTGAGCCGGATACAGAATCCTCCACCCGCCCGTTGACATCCGCGATATTTTGATACATTTTATGCCACGCTGCATTCATCTTCTTATTAGAGTAAGAGACGACTACTGCGAGCAACGGAACCATCACGATGGCGATTAAAGCGAGTTCTGGATTAATTGTATACATGATGCCGAACGCACCTAAAATAGTCATGATCGCAATGAAAGCATCTTCTGGTCCATGGTGAGCCAGTTCACCGATATCAAATAAATCGGTTGTGATGCGCGTCATAATATGGCCCGTTTTTGTATTGTCAAAAAATCGGAAAGATTGCTTCTGCACATGTTCGAACAATTCACGGCGCATATCGGTTTCGATGTTAATTCCGAGCTTATGCCCTAAATAGCTAACAATATAATGAAGAAACGTACTTACTAAATAGACGAGCAATAGTAAAAAGCTCACGGTGATAATTCGATTCCAATCTCCTGACGGCAGAAGTCCGTCAATAAACCACTGAACAGCGAGAGGGAAAGCTAGTTCAAGAAGTGCTACGAAAATGGCACTGAAAAAATCGATCAAGAACAAGCGCCGATGTGGCTTGTAGTAGGAGAAAAATTGTGTAATCATGTAGTAATTCCTTTCCGTTGATGTACTAGTAGTATAAGAGAAGACTGGGAAAAAATCATCTTTTAAAAACCAATACTTGCTGTGTAATTTAATTATTATTGTGAGGTGTCTGTAGTGAAAATTTTAGTGACAGGTTTCACTGGAAAAGTTGGTCTGCAAGTCGCTAACTATTTAAATAATGAAAAGATTCCGATGGTCTGTGCGGTTCGAAATGTTGAAAAAGCCAAAGCCACATTTGGTGATGCGTATGAATACGTCCATCTTGACTTTTCAGATTCAAGTACTTTTGATGAGGCGCTCGAAATGGATCATTTTCAACTACATGAAACTATCTCTTAGTCATGTCGACTAAACTTATCAAGTCCAATGGTTCAAGAAGTTAGGAGGCATCTATGAACCTGAAAGCGATGTTCATTACAAGTGTTTTAGTTTATATATCAATAAGTTTGCCTGCAATATTAGGGATAGGCTATGTAATAGATTGGGTTCCAGAAGCAACGTGGTATCAAAAGTTTATAGAATATCTAATTGAGGGACTTCTAAATAACATTCTTATAAAAACTATAATAGCGAGTCTTGTGGGGATTGTTGTTAGTTTGGTTATCCCTAAGCGTCGGTACTCAAAATGATAACCGATGTTTTTGAAAGAGTATATTGAAATAAACTTTCGCAATTCTTGTACAAGAGATTTCAGTTATAGGTTATTTTGTTGAGCTGAAAAAGTAGTAATTGTAATTTACATTATTCTAGCTTTATTAAAGTCATCTAGAGAGGACTTCGTATATGTGGTCATGTAAAGAATAGGTCGAAAATTATAAAGCGTGCGTTCGAAACCAAAGACGCTGTTTTTGTATTTTCTTCCTTTACGTTCACTTGTTTTGCTGTCTCCCATATATGGGTGTGATTGTCGCACTATGTACATTTAATGTATAAGAACTAGACCTTTAGCGGAAAACTTGATATTAAGGCAACCAACACACTTCAGAACAATGTAATATCATCTGAATTAGCATGACACTAAAGTAAATGAAATAGGTGAGACAATTTGGGGCGAAAAATAAGAGCAAATCAAACGAAGCACATGATAAAAGAAGGAAGTTTCACTACTTTTCTTAAAGCATCTCTTAAAGGAATATCCCAAATCATTTATATTGAAAACACGATAACAGGCCTTCTAATTTTATTAGCTATTTCGGTATCGTCATTTTCATTAGGCATCATTGCACTTTTATCCGCCATGATTGGTACACTCGTTGCAAAAGTAGGCGGAGCAGATCAAACATTGGTCAATAAAGGTTTGATCAGCTATAACTCTGTGCTTTCGGGATTGGTGCTGCAGACATTTTTGACCGGACCTACTGCCTGGATTGTGGCATTGGTAGGAGCGGCGGTCACTGCGATACTCACAGCTACGCTCATGTATTTCTTAGGCAACTTTGACATCCCAATCTTGACATTACCATTCATTCTATTAACTTGGTTTACATTGCTTGCGTCCTACAAACTCGAGAGTATCAAGTTAAGTGACTCCCTGTCTCCTCAAAGTTTAGCTAATTGGGAATTGCATATAGAAGGCAAGATCAATCTACTCCAAGCAACTTTCAATGGTATCGGTCAAATCTTTTTCCTCACAGAAGCTTTACCTGGTCTTTTATTATTTATTGCAGTATTTTGGGCTAGCAGGAAAATGGGCATATATGCGGTGATTGGTAACGTGGCTGCATGTGTTACAGCCCTTGCTTTAGCTGGAGAACATAGGCTGGTCATGCTAGGGTTATATGGTTACAATGCTATTTTAACCATTCTAGCCGTATCGGTTGTGTACAACACGAAGGAAAATCGCTTTGCACCCATTACAGGTGTGGTGGCGGCATGTATTACAGTTCCTCTCATGGCGAGTGTTAGTATTTGGTTATTACCGTTAGGACTTCCCGCATTGACGATGCCATTTGTACTGAGCACGTGGTTGATTTTAGGCGCTAGAAAAGTTCTACCGAATTTGTAATTCGTCTATAGTGAAAAAGTAAACCGTTATGCAGGACAAATGTAGACGAACATGAAATAATTGTAGAATGCGGAAAAATTGTTCGATAAAAAGGAGATAGTAATGATTACATTTAATAAGAGGATACTTGTACTTTTCATGGTACTTGCAGTTATTGTGGCAGGTTGTAGTAAAAAAGAGGATGCAAAAGAATCAACTCCATCTAAAGAGAATCGCCTCATTTATGCTTCTGAAGAGGAGTTCGAAGGGCTTAACCCGATCCTCGAAGAAACGAATCTAGATGCACTATTGTTTCGTGGAGTTATGCGATTTGATGAAAGTAATAAAGTAGTTACGGATATCGCAGAATCTTTCGATGTGTCAGAGGACAAACTTACGTATACGTTTAAGCTAAAAGAAGGTATTACGTTCCACGACGGAGAAGAGCTTACAGCAGATGATGTAGTGTTCACGATTGAGAGTATTATGGATGATCAAAATGCTTCATTTTTGAAATCTGACTTTGAAGAAGTCGCAACTACTAAAACGCTGGATGACTATACCGTCGAAATTACATTAAAACAGCCATTTACACCGTTACTGGACAAATTAACCGTACCGATTCTTCCAAAACATGCTTTTGAAGGAATCGATATGAGAACAGCTGACTTTAACGGCCATCCGATAGGTGCAGGGCCATATATGTTTGATAAATGGGATCGTGGAAATTCATTGACATTACAAGCGTATAGTGAATTTTTCGGAACGAAGCCTTCGATTGAAAAAGTAATATTTAAGTTTATTCCAGATAGTAATGTTCGTGCACTTCAGTTGAAGTCTGGCGAGGTGGATGTTGCACTGTTGGATCCTGTACAAGTTGAAAACTTGGAAAGAGAAGAGAACTTAACTATTTACGATATAGAATCCGCGGACTATCGCGGCATTTTATTCAATATGAATTTGGACCTTTGGAAAGATGTCAACGTACGTCGTGCATTTAGTTACGCAACCGATCGAGAGCAAATCGTAAAAGGTATTTTAAAAGGACATGGTTCTGTTGCCTATTCACCATTGCAAAACCATGAGTTCCGTAATGAGCAAATAGAAAAATATACGTATGACCTCGAGAAAGCGAACGCGTTGTTAGATGAAGCGGGTTGGAAAGAAAATGAGGACGGTATTCGTTCTAAAGACGGAGAACAACTTTCATTTACGATTACTGCCCCTGCAAGTGATACCGTTCGTGTGAACATGGCAAATTATGTTGCTGAAGGTTTCAAAGACATTGGTGCGGATGTAAAAGTAGCTGCACTCGACTGGAGCGCAATTACAATTGAAGACGCGGACGCGTTCATGGTTGGCTGGGGCAGTCCGTATGATGCAGATCATCATACGCACATATTGTTCCATACGGATGAATCGAGCATCAAGAGCTCCGGTTATAACTATGGTAGTTATTCGAATAAAAAAGTGGATGAACTGCTCGCCAAAGGACGTACAGAGACTGATCCGGATAAACGTAAAGCGATTTACATGCAATTCCAAGAAGAACTTGCGAATGATCCGGCATTTGACTTCATTGCCTATGAAAATGCAGTGTACGGCATTAACAAAAATGTCAGTGGTGTGAAAGAACGAACGCTAGGTCATCATGGATCTGGTTTCCTCTGGAATGTCGAGGAGTGGAAGTGGAATGATCAGTAAATGGGTAGGGAAGCGAATGGTGATGGGGATTGTGGTCCTCTTCATCGTTAGCTTCCTCTCTTTTTTCATTATGCAAGCAGCGCCTGGAGATCCTGCTGCCGCTTTCTATGGAGGTAATGCACAGACGTTAACTGCAGCCGAAAAAGAACGCATCACCCGCGCGTATGCATTAGACCGTCCTGTTGCCCAGCAATACATTGCGTGGCTAGGTGAAACGGTCAAAGGGAATTTAGGAACTTCCTCTAAAGAAGGCAGACCCGTTTCTGAAATCATCATGGAACGGCTACCGAATACGTTACTATTATTTAGTGTGACGATGTTTTTTATTATCATTGGTTCCATTTGGCTTGGCACAGTGGCGGGCATGAGGGAGGGGTCTATTTGGGATAAAGGACTTTCCACATTTAGTATCGCAACTTCTTCCATACCTGCCTTTTGGCTTGGTATTTTGTTCATTTACTTCTTTGCTGTGAGTCTAGGGATTCTTCCTTCTTCTGGATCGGGCGATGTAGAGGGGAATGGCGGTGTTATAGATAAAATCCATCATCTCATTATGCCCGCCAGTGTGTTGATTGTAACGCATGTGGGGATTTATGCACGCTTTCTACAGGAAAGTATTAAGATAGAAAACAGTCAATACTATGTGAAAGTAGCACGTGCAAATGGTGTAACGGAAAGCTCCATTCGAAAAGGTGTAGTGCGTAACGCTTCCATTCCTTATTTGAATTACATCGCTATGACCATTCCGTCATTCTTTGGTGGATCTATTATTGTGGAATCTTTGTTTGCTTGGTCTGGAATAGGGCAATTGACGGTCAAAGCAGTCACAACAAAGGATTTCCCTTTATTAATGGGCAGCATTATGGTGACGGGTATCCTAGTCGTCATTACGCTATTTATTGTCGATCTCATTATGTACGCTATGGATCCGAAGATGCGCAAAGGGGGTGCCCGATAAATGAAGTCACGGAAAGCACTTTTGTTTTGGTGTAGTCTACTTGGATTGATTGTCTTTTTGACAGTGTTTTCAAACATGCTCGCCCCATTTAGTCCGAATGAGATGAACATGGATGAAGTATATAGTGCACCTAGTAGCGACCATTGGTTAGGAACGGATCATTTAGGCAGAGACGTTCTATCGCGGTTATTAGAAGGTGGGAAAGTGACGCTAGCTGTAGCAAGTGGTTCAGTTATATTGTCGCTGATCATTGGAATTGTCTATGGCGGCATTAGTGGCTATTTTGGCGGTTTGACCGATACCGTCATGATGCGGTTGTTGGAAGCTCTGATTACCATCCCTGCGATTATTATTATTTTGTCATTTCAAGCGATTATCCAAGGCGGTATGTGGGGCATGACACTTCTTATTGGATTGACAGGATGGCTTGTTACCGCAAGAATTGTGCGTTCGGAATTCATTCGGCTCAAAGAAGAAGAGTTTGTTAAAATGGCCAATATGTTCGGGACGCCAGTTTGGAAAATACTTTGGGGTCATTTGCTACGCAACAGCATTCCCGCTATTTTTGTCGTAACGCTATTTAATTTTGCTGGCGCGATATTTATGGAAGTATCACTTAGTTTTCTCGGCATCGGAATACCTCCAGCGATACCTTCTTGGGGGAATATGTTGTACTACGCGCAAAACGATATTTTAATTGGTGCTTGGTGGATTGCATTGTTTCCAGGCATTATGATTTTCTTGACCATTCTCTCCATTAATTTTATCGGAGAGACGTGGAAAAATCCGAAGCGGAGGCGTGTCAATGATTGATGTAAGAGACTTAACTATTAATATAAAGGGTAAGCACATTACGCAGCACGTTAATTTCACAATACCGCGTGGAAGGATCACGTCTTTGATTGGAGAAAGTGGTAGCGGAAAGAGTATGACGGTATCCGCCTTGCTTGGCATGTTGCCAGTAGACGCGAAAGTAAGCGGATACGTTATGTACGAAGGTCGAAATGTATTGGATGCATCTGACCAGGAGATGGAGAGCGTGAGGAAACAAGATATTTTTACTATCTTCCAAGACGCATCGAACAGTTTTAATCCGTCTGTGAAAATGGGACGTCAACTGTATGCATTTTCAGGGGAACGCATTGGTGATACGGTAGATGTATTTAACGAGAAAATGAAATTGATTTTAGACCAGTTGGGCCTATCTTGGGACGTTGTTGAGCAATATCCTGTTCAGTTATCCGGCGGAATGTTGCAAAGATGTATGATAGCGTGCGCATTTTATGTGGAACCTGCTTTACTCATTGCGGACGAGCCCACATCGGCACTCGATATGGTGCTTCAAAAAGAATTCATTCAATTGCTAATTCGTCTTAATGAAGAACGGAATACGACGATTCTCCTCATTACTCATGACCTCGACATCGTTGCGGAAGCCGCTCATGAAATGGCGGTTATGCAGCAAGGAACTATAGTAGAAACGGGGACAGTGGAAACGGTTTTCTCGAATCCTCATCATGCCTATACGAAGCGATTATTGAAGAGTAGATTTTAGGAGTGGACGGCAGATGTTAGAAGTATCAAATGTTTCGAAAAGTTATTTCAGTGGAAGCCAGACGAAAAAGGCGTTGAATGGGATTGATATGACTATAAGTAAAGGGGAAGTTGTGGGGTTAGTAGGAGAGAGTGGCAGTGGAAAGAGTACGCTCTCTCGTGTCGTGATGCAACTTGAATCAGCTGACGATGGTTCAATTGCATTTAACGGACAACTAGTTACACGGAAAAATCGAAAGTCATTTTATCAAGCGAGCCAATTAATTTTTCAAAACGCATCAGCAGCGCTTAATCCTTCATGGACGGTGCGCGAAATATTACTAGAACCTCTCCGTACAATGAAAGGAGATCGTGAAGCGCATATTCGACGAATGCTTGGAAGAGTGAAACTATCAGAAACGTATTTACATAGATATCCTTCAGAATTGAGTGGCGGTGAGCAGCAACGCGTCAACTTGCTTCGCTCACTGTTAGTTGAACCTGAGTTGCTCATTTGTGATGAAATCGTATCCAATTTAGATCGATTGATTCAAAGAGAAATCATTGATCTGCTTCTTGAACTGAATCGCGAAATGGATATGTCAATTTTATTCATTGCACATGACTTACCAGCTGTCATGTATGCATGTGATCGAATTTATGTCATGAAGGATGGCCGAATGGTAGACGAGAGTGTGAAGAAGGATGGAGTATTTCATTTTTCACATACGTATGCAAAGCGACTATTTGACTCTGTACTAGGCAATCGAATGAAGGAATAGAATATTTTATACAAAACACCATTCTCGTTTATTATTTCATAGACTTCACAAGATAAAAACCTCCTTACCTTTGCGGTGAGGGGTTTTTCGTATAATTTGAAAAAACTGTCCAAGACGTAATTCGGCTGGACAGTTTTCACTTTTTCTTGATTAAGAGAAATCGAAGTTGTCAGGATCTGGTCCGATTCGCTGATCTTGATTTAACTTATTGATTTGTTCCATATCCTCTGAAGTGAGTTCGAAGTTAAACACATCCTCATTTTCAGCAATGCGATGTGCTTTCGTTGGTTTGGGAATCGTTACTACACCATTTTGTAAATCCCAACGTAAAATTACTTAGGCCACGGATTTGTTGTAGCGATTTGCGATTTCTTGTAATTCCGCATTCCCTAGTAGCTCACCTTGCATCAGTGGTGACCATGCTTCAAGCTGAATGTCGTGCTTTTGGCAAAATGCCCGTACATCTTTTTGGGATAAACGAGGATGGTACCCGACCTGGTTGACCATCGGCTTGATTTTTGCATCTTTCATTAATTCTTCTAAATGATGCGGCTGAAAATTACTTACGCCGATCGCTTTAGCTTTTCCTTCTTCATACAAGGTTTCCAATGCGCGCCACGCGTCTTTGAATTGTCCTTCTACAGGCCAAAGAATGAGGTATAGATCCAAGTAGTCAAGACCAAGTTTAGTTATACTCTCGTCAAAAGCTGCAAGTGTTTTTTCATATCCTAGTTCGCTATTCCATACCTTGGACGTGATGAATATATTTTCATGATTATATTACATCACCTCCTCCAGTGTAGGTACCGTTACATTGTCTCTACGCTCCAGTAAACGGCTAATGCCCGTTAAGATGGCTGCGAACATTACCATACTTGCACCAATCCAAGGTGTATGAATAATGCCAATCGAATCCGTAACGACTCCACCGAGATACGCACCAATGGCGATACCGGCATTAAAGGCAGCAATATTTATAGCGGAGGCTATGTCGACTGCACTTGGAATGAATCGTTCCGCTAAGATGACGACATATACTTGGAGCCCTGGAACATTCATAAAAGCGAATATACCCATCAGTATAATGGTTATTAACCCAGCGACTTTAAATGGGGCTGTGAATGTTAATACAAATAAGATGACGGCTTGAGCGATGAACATATAGAATAAAGCATTTATTGGGTTTTTATTGGCCAGTTTTCCGCCAATCATGTTTCCTATCGCAATTGCGATCCCATAGATGAGCAAGATGATTACAATTGTACTTTGTTTAAATCCGGTCACTTCCTGCAATAAAGGGGATAAGTAGGTGAATACAACGAACGTTCCGCCATAACCTAGGGCGGTAATAGCGAAAACTATAAGTAAACGACTATTCGTCAATAGTTCCGCTTGATCCTTTAATGTAGTTAGTGCGCTCTGCCGTAAGTTTGAAGGAACTAGGAGGCTGTTTGAAATAAGTCCAATCACACCTATAATCACAATTAAAACAAAAGCAGAACGCCATCCTAACTGTTGACCGATGAATGTACCAAAAGGAACGCCTGTAATCGTAGCAACTGTTAATCCTGTAAACATGATGGAAATAGCACTTGCTCTACGATTTTCTGGCACTAAATCCGCTGCGATTGTTGCACCTATAGACATGAATACGCCATGTGAAAACGCGGATATGATTCGTGCAAACAGCAATACGCTTAGACTTGTTGCGGCTGCAGCTATAGTGTTTCCGATGATAAATATGACCATGATCCAGATTAAGACGGACTTTCTAGGTAATCTAGAAGTTAAACTGGTGAGGATTGGAGCCCCGATCATCACCCCTACAGCATATAAGGTAATAGTTAATCCGGCTAGTGAAACAGAAATATCTAAATCTTGAGCGATGAGTGGTAATAGTCCGACACTCACAAATTCGGTAGTACCTATCGCAAATGCACTAATAGCTAATGCAAGCAATGCAAATGTACTGCGTTTTGTATTTATTGACATCTTCTCACGTTCCTCCTACTAATAAGTTGCATGCAACATTCACGACATGAATTCAGTTGATGTAGTGAAATGTACTTGCAAATGTTAGTATGAAGTATAGAAATCTAAAAGAGAAGTACGCACTTTAAAGTAATGTAGGCACCTTTTAGTGCCTATCAAAAGAGGAGGCGATAGAAATGAGCAAAAAATATAATATTAGTGTGGAAGCAACATTGGAAGTAATAGGTGGTAAGTGGAAGTGTGTAATACTTTGTCATTTGACACATGGTAGAAAGCGGACAAGTGAATTAAAACGATTGATGCCTAACATTACACAAAAGATGTTAACTCAACAATTACGTGAATTAGAAGCGGACGGAGTGATCAATAGAATTGTTTATAATCAAGTACCGCCTAAAGTTGAGTATGAATTGAGTGAATACGGCCAAAGTTTAGAAGCTATTTTAAGCTCGTTATGTGCATGGGGAGATGTACATATTACTAAAGTTTATGGGGATAAATCTAAAGTGCTCGCGGAAAGTGTGTTAAATGAATAATGTTGCATTCAATTGACTAGTTGGAGGGGAATTTATAAAGTGAAAATTATTAACCAATATATTGACCAAACCTTTGTTTCAACTGATCAAGTTCTAGAGGATGTGCTGTTATCCATCCAAGAAAATGGTATGCGTTCGATCTCGGTTTCTCCAGCGTCGGGCAAAACATTAACGATGCTCGTTTCGTTGACGGGTGCCAAAAATGTTCTTGAAATAGGCGCACTTGGCGGATATAGCGGTATATGTCTTGCGAGAGGATTTACCGAGGAAGGACATTTGACTTCACTGGAATTAGAGGAGTCATTTGCGACGTTAGCGAAATCTAATTTAACGAAGGCAGGATTTGGTGAACAAGTGACGTATAAGACAGGTCTTGCTGTAGATAGCTTAAAAGCATTGAAAGCGGAAGGGAAAACATTCGATTTCTTTTTCATTGACGCGGATAAAGAAAATTACCAAAACTATTTAGACGGCTGTTTAGAGCTAGCTGAGCCGAATGCGGTGATTGTAGCTGATAACGTGTTGGCAGGCGGTTCAGTAGCCGGCGCGTCCTTCTTAGATAATCAATACACAGAGAACATGCGGAAGTTTAATGAATACACAGCACAGCATCCTCGTTTGACGTCAGTATTGTTGCCGATTGGTGATGGATTGACGATATCGCAAGTTCAACCGGTACGTTCATAGAACTAAAAGTCAAAGCTAGCATGCAGACGGTCTACTACCATCTGCATGCTAGCTTTTTTAATGGATGTATAGACTTGAACACTCTTTTTAGTGAGCGAAGTTGAACACTATGCTTATTAAAAATCATATGATAGTATAAAAAGTCTCGATCCATTTGGAAATGATGTCACACCCGAAAAATCACGAGAAACAAAGCTCAACTAAACGTGTAGGGCTATAGAAAGGGTGTATAGAATGAATGACTATTTAGTTAAAGCGGTGGCGTATCAAAATCAAGTGCGCGCGTACGCCGTGAATTCAACTACAACAGTAGCAGAAGCACAGCGACGGCACGCGGCTTGGCCAACAGCTGCAGATGCCCTTGGACGTTCAATGACTGCTGGTTTAATTCTTGGCTCTATGTTAAAGGGTGAGGAAAAAATATCAGTAAAAATTAATGGTGGCGGCCCACTCGGTACAATTATTGTGGATTCGAACGCAAAAGGTGAAGTTCGAGGATATGTCTCGAATCCGCAAGCTGATTTAGAATTGAACGAAGTCGGAAAGGCAGTTGGAACGAATGGATTGCTAACAGTCTCAAAAGATGTGGGGCTGATGTATCCTTTCGTAGGACAAATCCCTCTCATTTCCGGGGAAATTGGAGAAGACTATACATCGTATCTTGCTAAATCGGAACAAACGGCCTCTGCTGTGGGAGTAGGCGTGTTAGTGAATCCTGATTATACAGTTAAAGCCGCAGGTGGTTTTATTATTCAACTCATGCCGGACGCAGATGAGGAAGTAATTTTTAAGATTGAAGAACGAATGAAAGTGATTGCGCCACTTGCTTCCATAATCGAAGAAGGAAGTACACCTGAACAAATACTTGAACACGTACTAGGATCGGAAAATGTCACGGTGTTAGAAAGTATGCCCGTTCAATTTCAGTGTCAATGCTCTTTGGACCGGATCTCCAATGCGATTATCAGTTTAGGTCGTGAAGAAATTCAAGATATGATTCAAACAGATGGACAGGCAGAAGCGAATTGTCATTTTTGCAATGAAACCTACCACTTTAATACGGAGCAGTTAGAAGCATTGAAAAAAGTAGCTTTATAATGAAATAAAAAATGAGCGCCTGTGTGAAAAATGGACATGTTTGTATACATTCATGAACGTTCTCATACAGGTGCTTTTTAGATTGATATAAAAGAAGTTACTGCGTGTTTAGTGTTGCAGTATATACTGTTTTTGGACTCGAAAAATAATTGGACTTTTATTTCAACACATAAAATAATTCACTAATCGATCTATTTAAAAATGAAATGAAACCTATATAGCATTCATTCGTATGAAAATTAAGAAAGATAATTTACTGTACATAATAGGATGACTAGATGGAGCTGCTGCATACGTATCTTGTCTATATTAGGTGAAATTGTATAAAGCGGGGGAACAACATATTGATCATGCTACTAGTTATAGGGGTATTTATTGGATTAGGAATGGTGTTTATCAATGGCAAAGACTTAATTTTACTTGCGGGCTACAACACCATGTTTCCGGCAAAAAACAATAAAGTTTCAAACAGTGCTATAACTTACTTTAGAAAGGCTGGTGGTTAGATGAATAAAAAGATTTTTAACACCATTGGATGGATTCTACTTTTAGGAATAGGTGCATCTTGGATCGCTTTTGGTTATACAGATTGGTATTTATTAGTAGTGCCATTAACTTATATGTGCTTTTCTATTTCTGATGGTAGTATTAGTAAAATAAAAAATATAAAAAAGATTAAAGTTTCGCAAATTGTTTTCATCTTGGTAGCATTTATAGTCGCGGTAGGCATTGTATTTGGCCTTATTCAACTAGTAAATTACTTGATTAATGATAGGCTAGGCCTGACTGGATGGATCAAGAAACTCAGTCAGTTTATAGCTATTATATTTTCGTTAATCCCTATTCAATTTGCTTTTGGTAGTGTTATTTATAAAGTATTTGGTGATATGGATTCTACAAAAGCACAATAAACCTCTGAAGATTCCATTCTATCATCAGGTGATATTCAAGAATATAGTGATAAGCAGTTAACTACAACACGAGGAGACAGGTTATGGAGACTGAAGTTTTGTATTATAAGAAGTTTGAAAGGAAAGTACTAGCCATTGATTATATAGAGTGGGCTTTTACTATGTTGCAAAATGGAATATCTACGCATTCTCTGAATATGCTTGCTTCTCTAACAGAACCTCTGAATATATTTGAAGTAGAAGAGTATTTTAATAGGGCTTGGTACGAGCTAAACATTACGGAACCTTCATACGATGAAAGCGCCAAACACTATGTACGATATTTGATAAGACAAATTGTGGATGATCAAAGTATAGCAATTGAAAATGCTAATGAGGTATACACAATTGTTCGAGATCATTTATTCGATGAAGAACACGATCGTTGGTATGAAATAAGTGAAATGATAGATGATTTTTTGTACGGAGATAATAGGGAAAACATCACTCGATCATCCTTAAACCAAGTTATTGTGCAAGTATCCAAGCAACACTTGAAAACAAAGTAGAGTTATGAATGCATAGAGGGAGATTCTGATGATTCTTGGATTCCATCATGCACAAATTTAAAATACATCTTTGAAAATAGCATGACTGCTTAATTTATAGGTGAAGACTGAGTGGAGAGAGTGTTGAGTTAGGGGAGGGCATTGTTGAAAATACTTAATATAGCAATGCCAATCACAGTCGAGAGTAGTTGATGTAAGGAAATGGAGGTATTGGAAAATAATGTACATAATAATTGCGATATTAGGCATCATAGTAGCTTCGGTATCCTGTTATAGTTTACTAACTGGTGAAAATGTCACTTTGCCATATATGCAGATACTTTTGGGCGTAATGCTTTTACTTTTGGGATGGAGTCAATTAAAAGAAAAAAGAAAAGGATTAGCGATTTTTCTGTTCATTGTGGCTGCATTTAGCATATTCATAAACGTTATCATCTTATTAAGATAATGGGCATCTAGAATATTCTACTAGAAAAGAGGTGGGGAGATGGAGTGCTGGGATATTACTGAGAACCCTACAGATGAGATATATAGAAAACTTATACATGTGCTATGTGAGCATTCGGATACATTTTACTTCGTTACACGGAAAGAACTTACCTATAATCAGGATATCCTTGAGCAATTCAAACCGCACACTTTGGAAGTTTATCAAACGAAAGAGTGGGCGAATACAAAGACAAAAGGGCCAGCTACAACTGTTTTTGTTATAGAGTCAAACGAAATAACATGTAGGTTATTAAAACACCACGCAAATACTCTGTATGACTGGGTGGCTCCCAAATTACCTGAAGATTTAACTTTTATGAAGAATAACTTTGCTTGGTTTTCCTGCACGACTCATGAAGAATATAGCGGTTTTTCTATCCGTTCAGATTACTACAAAGATATCATGTGTACTATTGAAGGGTTGAAAATACAACAGTTGGAGTAATTGCTTGCTGTATTCATAAAAATGTACCTGTGCCACAAACAAACGTGAATGTGTAACCATTCATGAAAGTTTCGTGTACAGGTACTTTTTTACGTTATTGCTCGATCAGCAGTAGTCTTTTTCTGTGAGAATCCCCCAAGGAACAGCTTTCCATAGGGAAGAAACTTTTGGATGATGATAGAAACGACAATCGGCACGAACAAACCGAATGCGGTGAAACCAATGATCCCATACGTAAAGTAATCATTTAATAAAATATCCGTAAAGATATGCAAATACATAATGGTCAAGGAATGCTTTTCAATTTTTTGTAGCCAATTTAACGATGATTTAGCTGCTATGAGTTGGAAAATACCAACTAACACAACTGTAAAAGAAAGCGGGATGATCAAGTCTAAGACGAAATGGTCGTAGCGTAAAAATTTCATACTCAAGTGATAGTCAATGACCTTATAATTATCGAGTAAAACGGCTGATATACTAACAAATACACCAGCAATCAACCATTTATGCGAGACATTCATCCAAAAACTCTTCAAGTAATAGCCGAGTGAAAAATAGACAACTGCCATCAGTGCGACATCGATGTTCCAAATCATCGGGATCGTTTGCGCCGCTGCAGATGGGGAACCCCCAATGACATGCATAGCGAACAAGCTTTCAAAGTGGGCGATACTATAAAAAATGGCTAAAATAATGAGTTGTTTCGTGCGGTTAAAGTTTTTAGTCATCCATAAGAAAAACAAATACGTAAAGAATAGCGTCGTAACAAACCAGAATACACCATAGGCCCCCCGTACAAAACGCCCGCCGACAACAAGTGTCCACATATCATTTACGTACCATGATAAGTCTTTGTTGCCCGAACCAATCTCTATCCCGTAACGGATTAGCGTAATGCTGACGAGGAAAAATAAATAAGGAACAATCAACTGCATGAACCGTTTTTGAATCGAAATTTTCATTAAACTTTTTTCAACTACAGGCTTAAAAAACAATCCGCTTAAAATGAAGAAAGCTGGCATGTGAAACCAGTAAATATACTTAACAAGTGGGAAATCCAACTGTCCAGGATAATGTCCAATGACGACAAGAATCATTAAAAAACCTTTGGTGACATCTACCCAGGTTAAACGTTTCTTATTCATAATCAGGCTCCTCGAGAAAACTATCGTATATTCATTGTACAACCTTTCGTCAACTTTGAAGGAGATGTAACAGAATTGACTTGAAAATGTAAGCTAATTGGAAATACATAGGAGTATTTTAGTGCTTTATTACTATTGACTGAATAGTGAGACGTCTTTATAGTGTTGTAATCAAAGAATTGATCTGCACTAAAAACGCTTATGAGGTGTAACCCTCACAAGCATTTCATACGCAGATCCTTTTTCATTTCTCCTGTTCTCTAGAAAACTCCATAAACATCCGTAATTTCGCTGCAGCTTTTCCATAGACGGTTTCTATGTCATAGTCCCCATGTTCATCCGGATGTCCAGCCGGTACACCAGTTAAAATTTCTATTCCTTCTTCAATCGTGCGCACTTTATAAATATGGAACTGTCCAACACGAACAGATTCAATGACCTCGTCATTCAGCATCAAATTTTTCACATTTTGATGGGGGATGAGGACGCCTTGTTCACCTGTTAGTCCTCTACTTTTACATACATTATAGAAGCCTTCAATTTTCTCATTAACGCCGCCGATTGGCTGAATTTCTCCGTTTTGATTGACAGATCCAGTTACAGCTAATCCTTGCTTAATTGGTATTTCTGCCAGGCTTGAGAGAATTGCATATAATTCTGTGCTTGACGCACTATCACCATCCACGCCACCATAGGACTGTTCAAAAGCGATATGTGCAGTCAGTACTAATGGATACTTTTGAGCGAATTTTTGACCTAAATAGCCACCTAATATATACACACCTTTATTATGCGTGTTACCGCTCATTTGGCTTTCTCTTTCAATATTGACAAAGCCTTTCTTGCCCATAAATGTGGTAGCCGTAATTCGTGACGGTTTACCAAAATGATATTGCCCTAAATCATAGACCGCCAAGCCATTTACTTGTCCAATCTTCTCTTCGGTCGTATCAATCAAAATACTTCCTTCGTCAATACTCGCTTGAATTTTTTCTTCATATAAGTTAGAGCGATATCTCTTTTCCAGAATAGCTTTTTCAATATGTTTGGCCGAAACAAGGTCGTCTCCCATTATTCCTGCCCATGTATCCGCTTCGTAAAGTAATTCTACTTGTAAATTAAAGCGAGTGGACAATTTATTTTGATCGCCAGCGATACGCGAGCTGTATTCAATGATTTTTGCCACAGCTGTCGGATCAAAATGTCGAAGTTCGTGTTTTTTGCAATGGGTATGAATGAAACTTACTAGCCCTGCAATATTTTCTTGGTTGTATTTCATTTCCACATCAAAGTCTACGCGAATTTTAAATAGTTTACGAAAATCTTCATCATGATGATAAAGAGCTTGATAAATATCCATATTTCCAATAATAATCACTTTTACGTTGAGATGAATCGGGTCTGGATTTACGGATGCGGTAGCAATGATGCTTGCATGTTCACCAATATTTTCAATTTGTAATTTATGGATCAATAATGCTCTTTTTAATCCTTCCCAAGACTGTCTTTTCGAAAAAATATCCTTTGCTTGAATGAGAAGATACCCTCCGTTTGCTTCATGCAAGTAGCCCGGTTTGATTTTCGTGAAATCAGTACTCATGACACCCATTCGATTTTCATATTCCACTTTACCCATTATGTTATAAAAGGTAGGGTTATCTGCGGATATAACAGGCATGCCTGTAGTTTCGCTATTATCAACTAACACGTTAATCGTATATTTTTTTAACGCTTGATTTTCGTCTTTGAACAGATTGCCTAGCTGCTTTTCATCCTTTTTAGATGGACTGGGTAAAAACGTGTGAAAGTTATTTACGAGATCTTTTCGTACTGCTTTAATATAGTGCATCACTTCAGGACAGTCTTTGTAGTTCTTTTTTAATTCATCAATATGAAAATCGATTGTCGTAATAGCCGTCTGATGATCAAAGCCTGCCAACGATTTTTTCAAATCCTGTTCAAAATGAAGTATGGTTTTCGTCGCATCTAGAATAATTTCTTGTAATTTGGCAGATTTACTTTCAATAGCTGCCAGTTGTTCCTCATTCAATAAGTTATAAGCTTCCTCACTTATAGGTTTTCCGTCCTCGCCAATCGGAATTGTAGCAATCGTGGAATCGGACTGTTTAAGTATAAATCCGTTCTCTGTAGCTATTTCATTGGTCTGTTTATACACTTGGTCCACTTGATCTTTATACTTTCGAATGATCGATGAACGATTCTCTAATCGATTTTCTTCATTAAAGGCAGTGGGGATATCTACTTTTAAATCCTTCAACAGGTCTTCCATCGATTTTTGAAGTTGTTTACCCAATCCAACGGGAAGTTTTAGCACTTTAGGTTTGTACTCATCTTCAAAGTTATTTACATAGCACCAGTCAAAAAGGGTAGCTTTTCTCTCTGAAAAGTCATTTACGACGGTAGTGACAAACGACGTTTTCCCGACGCCTTCTATTCCCGCGACGTATAAATTATATCCGGGTTTATTCACGTGCAAGCCAAAATTCATCACGGACCGCGCACGTTGTTGACCAACAATATTTGTCAGCTTTTCTACTTGTTCTGTTGATTCGAATGAAAACATCGAATAGTCTACCGCTTTTTTCAGATCTTTCGATTGTAACTCCGCTTGTAGTTTTATGGATTCTTCGTTGAAATTTGCCAATTAACTCACCTCACTCATTTTTACTCCCTATTTAGTACATACCCTTAACGGAGGTAGTACACGCAATAATCAGACAAATTATTACGTAATACAAGAAATATTAAATCACGGAAGTTATAGGTTTCAGCAGTCATAATAAATAAAATAGAAAAGGTATTGCGAACGCAGAAATACGCACAGCAACACCTTTTATTATTTACGGCAATATCTAAAAACTACGTACGAGAAAACGAGAAGCTTTTTCGGGTTTGGGTATCATGTTAAAAGTCACTGCACCTTTAGATGGCAACTGATCGAGATTCGTCATCATCCCACTTGATAAGTACCTTGCTCCAATACAAAATATTCTCCGCGAAGCGCTTGGTGCCTGTGGAAGTTAATCGCTGAAGCGGGTCCGCATACGTGCGTCGAGTCTACCCGTTGTTTACTTTTAAGAAGTTGAATTGCTTGTTGGAGTTCAATTGTCATATAAGGTGCTTCTGTCTGGTATTGTTTCGATTAATTATAAAATTTTTCTGTGTAATAGTTTTCGTCTAATTTTTCTAGATATATCGAAAGAGGTTGGGACAGAACAGAAAAAACGTAAGGGGAATGAGTCCTTTACGCTTTTTTCTGTTCTTATCAGTAAATATTTTTTTAGAGTATCAAAGTGTACCGGAACGGAGAAAGGCCGACTCCTGAGGGATCAGCGTGCGTCTTGAGACCCTGGACAGGTGCCTTAATTTCTGCAAAGTACACAGAAATACGGCAAAGCGAACCCTTCGTTGT
>NZ_PDYL01000024.1:0-42687 GCF_002743035.1 Sporosarcina sp. P12(2017) | reverse complement strand
GTAGACTGTCCTCGAAGATGCTCAAGCAACGCTTCCACTGTCGGAAGCGGAATCAACTCCACATCTTGCGCAAAGTCAAGAAACGACACATCCACCGGTGGCAGATAGATCCGTTTGAAGCCTAACGTCAACGCTTGCTGAATTGCAGGCAACAAGCCATGGAACGGAACCAACTCACCATGTAGCGATAGAGACGTAATGACGCAGATGGAATCATCCAGCGGCAAAGGCTGATCCGTCAGCTCCTGAATAGCAGCAAGCAACATCGCACCATCAAAACCCGTCCCACTCTTCCGTATATCCGCAGGCGACAAATGAATCGTAATCTTCTTCATCGTCAAATCAAAATCCAAATGGTGCAAACAACTCAAAATACGCTCTTTCGATTCCTTGATACTCGCATCCGGCAACCCAATAATTACACACTGTTCCTTATCGATGCGTATATCAGCCTCCACACGGACCCGTTCCCCTTTTAATCCTTGCAACCCAATACTCATCACAGTCGACGCCATCTCTTCACCCTCTTTGCTAAATCTGATTGTACTGAGTATAGCGGAGATGATGCAGCATGGTCAAAACAGCAAAATTGAATTCTTGAAAAGAGAAACGGCATAGGTATCATGTTTTATAAAAGAAGAATTGAATTTCATTTGCGATTACAATAGAAGAAATCAATTCTTCAATTATTTTCTTTTATAACAAAAAAGCCAACCGATCGTTTACACGATTAGTTGACTTTTCATTTTCCATATTCTCGAATTGTCAGACTAGTGCCTGAATTGTGTCATGCACAGGTAGCGATTTTTTATGTACTTTTCCTTTTCAAAACTCTGTACTTCTATTTTGCACTACACAGGTTGGGTAAGAAGTTCTGTGATTGGTACTCTCTTATACCCTGAAAACAATGGTTTCTTCACATTTTACTAAATCTATTTCATATAATAGGTAGCATTTTTTATTGTTTGTTTCGCAACTCCAATGATACACGAAATTTTATTGTGGCATTTTTTTGTTTGAATTCAGGTGGCTAACTTGATTGTACAATTGGCCTAAATATAATATTTTGTTATATCTCTAAAATTGTCTCTTTGAGATTTTGTAACCGTAACAGAAGTAGGCATATGACCTACCCCGATAAACATTATGATACTTTCACCTTTTTTTAAATCTAATAACTTTCCTATACTCTTATACTTATTGATATTAAATGATGCATTTAACATGCAAGTTGCTAGCCCTAAATTGTGAAGCGAATACAATAGAGTCATTGAAAATAATCCTCCGTCTATATATCCGGCATTACGTTCGTTAGCACTTCCGTAAGCTGAATTATCCGTGGTGATCATTAATAATGAATCCATGTTTTCACCAAAACCATTTAAACCACCTTGTACTTTTAATATTTTTTTTCTTAACTCATTATTCTTTATAACATAAACATTCCATGGCTGCCTATTGCATGCAGATGGAGTTTTCATAGACAAATTTATCGCTTGATTAATCAAGTCCAGATCTACTGTTTCATTCGAGAAGCTTCTAACACTATGTCTACTATTAACTAGATCTGCAAAGCTTGAATCAGAACCGTTTACATAATCATTCTTATTTATTATTAGTGATCCACCTGACTTAGTAATATTATTAGCTAATTGAGAAAGACGACTACTCAAATCAGTAGTTGGTTGCCCTTTTAAATTGTGTAAATTAATATATTCTTGGATTGTTGATATACCAGTTTTAAATCTAATATCTTCAATTGAGAATCCTTTTTGAACGTATTCTTCAAGTGTTTCAAATAATTCATTTAGAGCATATTGTCCAAATCCCAAGCGTATATTCGAATGACTCAACCCTTTTTCTAACGCATGATAATAAAGAGTGATTTTATTTCTTAGCTGTTCTTCAGAGTTGTTTTTCGGGTTTCCAAAAGATGAATTTAAGTATTTACTATAGTCATAGAAAAAAACTAATAATAAATCTAATTTAAATTTAATATACATTAAGATTTTTAATATAAATCTTGGTAAAAAGATCTTTGCAATTTCTTTCATATTTACCACCCTCGTAAATTTCTAATGTTAAAAAATTATTATTTAAAATTCTTCCGCATTCTCACACCTATTTTCGCCCACTTTCCATCTCATACATTCTTCAAAAGATATTCTTATCATATAAGAATAAGTAATAAGCAAATTCTTCATCTTGAAAAGCTTTAATTTACAATTAGTTTTGACACATCTTTTCTGTATAGTAAATTCATATAACTTTTAAATCCCTACATATAATACATATCAAGATTATCCACGATTAATTTTCAGGAAGCTTTTCTTTTTTATTTTTAAAATAATATCTTTGACTTCATTAATTCTCATAAAATAAATAACAATACAATACGTTAGTATCGCAATTATAATTGTAATCATCATTGTTAAATTTTGGTTAAGAGTAACTGCTAATATATTAAAATTAAACTTTGCAACTATTCCCATAACTATTGAAGAAAAAAGTATTTTCAAAAATGTTTTAGCTATTAAATTCAAACCGTAAGACCCAATTTTTCTCCTAAGGTTTATCGCTAACAAAATTGCTGTGAATAATACAGAAATACTTGTAGCGAGTGCTAAACCACCTATACCAAGATATTGAGATAATATAAAATTTAGTATTATGTTTAAAATAACTCCTATTGTCGCGTTTATAGTGGGCGTTTTAGTGTCTTGCAATGAATAAAAAACTTTAGAAAGAATTTCCCTTAATCCAAACCCTATCATTCCTATAGAATAAAAAAATAATGCACTCGATGTCATTAGAATAGCATTCTTATCAAATGAACCCCTACCAAACAATAAAGTAATTATGGGTTCAGAGAATAGCATAGCGATAAAGGTTGCTGGTGTAACCAAAAGAAGGATACAGGTAATAGTAACTGATATAATCTTCTTAAATTCAAAAGTATCTTTTTCAACTGCAAGCTTCGATACGACCGGATAAAAAACAGCTGCAGCAGATAGTACGAATAACCCCTGAATGAATGCATTTACCTTATTAGCATAGTTTAACGCAGAAATACCCCCCAGCATAATTCCGGAAGCCAGCGTTCTATCGATAATAACATTAAAATGATAAACACCGGTACCTAAAATAATAGGTACTGCAATAATAGAAAGTGATTTAATGAATTGATCATTTACATTTATTGATAATTTAAATTTATAATTGTTTTTTAGAGAATAAATAAGTAAAAGTAAAAATTGAGATAAAATAGCTATGACATTACCAATCGCAAGTAATAAGACACTGAATTTAGTACTTAGGTAAATAGCTATTATATAGGTAATATTTAAAGGAATACCAATAAGCGCTGGGATAATAAAGTTATTATTTAATTGGAGGTATGGTTTTAATATCGATACTAAAGCAGTGAAATAAATTCCTAAGAGGCTAATTCTAGTGAAAATTATAGCTAAATCTAAAATTTCTCCCTCAAATCCAAAAGCAAATAGTTTTACCAATCGCTCAGTAAAAACAATACTTACAAAAATAATGAATGTAGAGATTATTAATAATATATTGAGTAAATTATTTGTGAATTTTTTGCTCTCTTCTTCATTGTATTCATTCATAATTCTTGTATACATAGGTACATAACCGGTTGCTACGGCTGTTGCTAGTAAACCAAATAAGACATTGGGTATTGTTAACGAAATTATATAAACATCACTAATTTCAGTTGCTCCATAAAAGTAGGCAAGAATCAAATCCCTAGTTAGTCCTAAAATATTAGAGATAATTGTAAAAATCGTTATCCATACAACAGCCTTGGCCATACTTTCACCTCAAAAATCATCTAATGTAAAATTAATCAAATTTAAATGTTTGATATTGGATTTTTTCATGTTTCAACCGTCATTATAATATATACAGTTTTTCAAAGGGTTAAAATATTAACTACTGAATAAACTTAACCATCTGAATCTATTTCTATATCATGGACTCACATTGTTAAGTCGTTCCTAAAAATGTGTAGGCAGGGTTAATTTAAGTCCCAATGTCTATTTTCTATTAAAAAGCTTCTCTTCTACGTAAGGTTTCTACTTGTTGCATTGTTAAGTAGTTTATTGCCCCATAGATCCGTTTTAGGTTGTACTATAATTTAACATACTGAAAAACTGCAATTCATGACGCTTCAAAGTCTATATTGATTGTTTGGAATTCTTCAAAACCTAGCATACATTTAGTTATATAATCTATCATACATATATTTCCCTTAAGAGATTAAGGAAACAAAGTAACTCAAAAATTTATTCCTATAATCTTAGTGCTATTTTTTATTGCTGCTCTTCTTTCAAAATCGTAGTTAAAAATTTTAGTGAATTATCTTTTTCAACATTTAACAAACTGTAGACATTTTTATAATCTATTTCACTAAATTTGTCATACGCGGTATTTTTAATTTGATCTACAGGGACTAACCTATTACTTAATTCTAAAATGCTTAGTAATGATATTATACGTGAGTTTAATTGTTTTACTCCTGTCATTTTTTTATTTTCAGGTATAAAGAATTCTTTTTTAAAAATAATAGAAAATGCTGTTCCATGAAAAGAATTCGTGACTATGTAAGAAGCGTTTTTAAATAGGTTAATAAATTCCAGTGGACCTTCACTTGTTAAATTCACTTCCCAAAACATTAACTTATTATACTCTTTTTTACCTATATTAATCACTTTTTTTCCTGTTCTGCGTGATAACTTATCGGCAATTGCCTTTATTCCATCTGTTAAAACTTTATCTCCAGGCATATAATAACATAAAATATATCCCTCTTCGTTACACACTTCTGTATTACCAAGTAATTCAGCCCATTCTTTCTTATCTAATAATAATGTAGGATCTAAAACTACGGATACTTGCTTATTCTTTAGTAAAGAATTAATAATCTCCTTTCCTTGTATTTCTCTAACCGATAGAGCATCAAATTTAGAAATTAATTCAGAATATCTCTCTTTTTGATTATCAGGTAATTGGGAAAAGCCAAAACTCGCAGCATAGGAAACCCTTTTCTTTTCTCGTGGAGCAAAATCAAGAAAGTAGGCAGAGTCATTTCCTGTTAGATGGAAGTTCCATACTTGATCACTTCCTGTAATATACATATCATATATAACTGACGGATGAACTATACCGTCTATAGAATGAACATTTTTGGATAGTTTTATATATTTTTCGCGAAATTCATTAGTTTTTTTCTTCCTTTCTGCTCCCCCAAATAATGGGCAAAAGATATTCCGCCATATATATTGAAGAATTCTTCTTTTTTTACTATATTTAGCATACGTCTTCTCGTTATTCACATAATTAATATTTTCAACATCGTAACCCATTTCTCTAATTACCTTTTGTAAGGCATATGTTTGTAGTATACCTCCATAATTAATAGTATTATGGAAAGTAATTATACCGACTGTTTTCACCTTATCCACATCCAATTTCTTTTTTATTAGCTTCAAGTTTATATTTTCTAGTTTTATTATTAAATTCAATACTATCAACAATTCCATAGAATGCAAAAACGTAAAATGTAGAGTGAACAAAATATATACCACCAAACATACCCACTACAGTAATATAGATCAACATTATATTGTAGGATGATGCATTAGAGGAACCTCTCATAAATAATTTGATGCCTTTTATTAATATACTAAAACATAATACAGTGTACAAAATTGTTCCAACAAGACCAAAGTTAAACATAAACTCCAACCACTCATTGTGGGCACCTGTGCCAAGCGAAGTAATACTTGAACCACTGCCTTTTCCAATTAGAAAATCGATAAGAGACCTATTTGATATATTGTTGATTGCTGTAGCAAAAATTTCATTTCTACCAGAACCATCCGCAAGGGATTCTTTTGAAAAGCGACTTAGTAGATAGCCATCAGTAAATCTATCAATCAATTTAAAGGAAATTAGGAAAGCTATCAATAAACCAGCCATTTTTAAAAAATAAGAGAGACCATACCTTTTTAAAACCCCTTCTAATGAATAATAGGCTATCATCATTAGTGGGAAAACAATCAAGGCACCTCTTTTCATAGATATCATAACGATTAAAATTATTAAAATCGAATTAATTTTTTTGTATTTACTATTAATTAATAAAATAAATGGAAGAAATATAATCATATAGTAAACCAAATTAACTGTAGCAATAACCTCATAAGTACTTGAGATTTTAAACGACGCATATATTGAAGCAACAAAATATATAACTACCATAACTTGAATAAAGCTTCTTATTTCTCTATAAGCTTCTCCATTATTACTTAAAAAAGTACGAAAAAATAGATAGGTTACAAGCCACCAAAACGATAGACCTATATGCACTCCGGAAGTCCAAATAGGAGCTTCTTGTATTATATTAACGAATAATATCCAAAAAGTTAAAAGAATAAGTGTAATACTGAATATACTTAATCTTATATCTTTGAGATGACCTATTAAGTAAATAACAAGAAGAGAAATGATAGATATAAGAAATATATAGACCGTTCCGCGCTCTGCTTCTTTTATGCCTATACTTGCACTATTTTGTAGATCAAAGAATGTATAGAATATTATTAGTAAAAATAAAATATATAAGGATACATAAGCTCTTTTTATTTTAATGCTTTTATTAAAATTCATTACTCTCTCCTCATAAAAGGTTTAGATATTATTTCACCATTGACTCAATTAATATTTCTATTACTTCAATCCAACTATTTGCTTGATTTTTATCGTCCGCTTGTTCCATTATTTTAGGTTGTATTTCTTTTAGCAATACTTTCTCTAATAAGTAAGCTAATTCTTGGGGTTTAAAGGGGTCAAAAAAATAAACATTCTCATATCCCTGCAATACTTCTCTGGCGTATGCACAATCTGCTGCTAGAACCAAGGTTCCTATTTGTCTTGCTTCCATTAACGGAAGGCCCACGGTCTCAATATAAGAGGGAAATATTAACGTTGAAGTATTATACCGATACATCACTTCCTCAAATGGAATTTCCCCTAAATATGAGATATTCTCTATGTCTTCTTTATTTTTAATAGTTAATGATATTTCGAAGTTTTTCGTACCTTTATTATTCAATATAGAACAAGCTTCATATATACACTTATGATTTTTGTATAAACTTTCAGCAGCGGGATAAAAGAAATTATTAGCTTTGAATGGATGATGGGACTTATACCTATTAGCCTTATCTTCAAAGGGCGGAAGTATAGCTGTAATTTTTTTGGGCGATATGTTTGTATCTTTTATTACGGCATCCTTAATCCAGTTTGTTTGAACAACTACTTTATCAGCTTTTTTTATTGATTTCTTTATCACCCTACCGATGAGATATTGATAAATAGCTAAAGTTCTTTCTTCGGGTTTTAAAAAAGAAAATCTCTTTTCTTTTTGAAATGGTATTGCTTGATGCATATAAAGGATTTGAGGATAATCTAATCCGTAAATAATAGTATTTTGAAGAGAAAATACTACATCTGGTCTTAATTCAGTTATAATTTTTTTCCCACTGATAAAATCAAATTCTAAACGGTTTTTCCAACTTTTCTTTACATTATTTAGCACTATTACTTTAACATTTTCAGTTTCTTCAATATAGTTATCATTTAATAAAAAAATCCATTCGTGTTCTTTACCTACTTTCGAACTTGAAATGTATTTATAAAAACTCTTCAAAATTGATAATGCACCACTAGTACTGGCTGCAATATTATTAACTACTACTCTCATTTCTCCCTCCATACAACCCTATTAACATAATCTGTATAAGATAAAATTATCCTTAATACTTTCTCTGAAACATTCGGCATCGCATAATCGCCAACTAGCTTTAATGTACTTTCGCCTTGTGACTCCAATATTTCAAGCCCTTGTAATATTCTTTCCTTTTCTAATCCAACCATCATAACAGAAGTCTCTTCCATAGCCTCTGGTCTTTCATGTGCTTGCCTAATATTAAGAGCTCTAAATCCAAGAATTGATGATTCCTCACTAATCGTTCCACTATCACTAAGAACTACTTTCGACTTCATTTGGAGCTTCACGTAATCATTAAAACCTAGCGGTTTCATAGTTTTTATCAACGAATTAAATTTAACACCTTTAGCATTAATCATTTTTTGTGTCCTAGGATGAGTGCTGATAATTATTGGCATGCCATACTTCTCTGCAATAGCGTTTAAACTATCACATAAATCCATGAATCTTTTTTCGGAACTTATATTTTCTTCGCGATGAGCAGATACTACGAAATATTTTTCTTTTTCTAGATTTAGTTTTTTAACTATATCTGACTTTTCAATGTTTCCTTTTCTTGAGTTTAGAACTTCAAACATTGGACTCCCAGTTTTTATTATTCGGTCAGCAGGCAGCCCCTCCCTTAACAAGTATTCTCTTGCAATATCACTATAAGTTAAGTTAATGTCCGCTGTATGATCAACAATTTTCCTGTTCGTTTCTTCTGGTACCCTTTGATCGAAGCATCTATTGCCAGCTTCCATATGGAATATAGGAATCTGTCTTCTTTTTGCTGCAATCGCACATAAACAGCTGTTTGTATCTCCCAACACCAATAAAGCATTTGGTTTTACTTCTTCCATAATGGGATCTATTTTAATTAATATATTACCAATTGTTTCTACTGCTGTTCCGGTTGCCGCGTTCAGGAAGTAATCTGGCTTTCTCAATTTAAAATCTTTGAAAAACACTTCATTTAATTCATAATCATAATTCTGACCAGTATGAACAAGTATATGTTCGATTGCATTTGACTCTTCTAATTTATTTATTACTGCCGAAAGTCGAATGATTTCTGGTCTAGTACCTACGACTGTCATTACTTTTAATTTTTTCATAATAGCTTTATACCTCCAAAAAGTATGTATCAGGATCTTCGGGATTAAAACTTTCATTCACCCACATTACAGTTACTAAGTTTACATCCCCTATATTAACTATAGAATGCGTATACCCTACTGGTATATCGACTACTTGTAGCTTTTCTCCACTTACTTCATATTCAATAATTTCATCTGTATAAATATTTCTAAACCGTATCAAGCCTACACCACTAACTACAAGGAATTTTTCATTTTTTGTGTGATGCCAGTGATTACCTTTTTCAATACCTGGTTTGGAAACATTAACAGATACTTGGCCCCTATCGGCTGTTCTTATAAACTCCGTAAAGGAACCCCTATTATCTATATTCATTTTCAAATCATAAGCGAATTCATCTGTAGGTAAAAAACTTAAATATGTACTGTATAATTTTTTAGTAAGTGGATCATCCATATTAGGAACGCTTAAATTTGTTCTAAATTCTTTAAAGCTTTTAATAAGGCTTGCTAATTCCTCTAATCTTATTGTATATTTAGGTTTTACAAAACAATGATTATCCTTTTTAGTTGGATTTCCTTTAAGTGCTTTAACAAATTCCACTAATACATCATCTATATAGCACAAAGTTAGTTCTGCCTTTGGATTATTAATTTGAATGTCTAAGTCCCTAGCTATATTGTAACAATATGTCGCAACAACTGTATTATAGTTAGGTTTGCTCCACTTTCCAAATAAATTAGGTAGCCTATATACTAATACCTCTGCACTTGTTTCTACTGAGTACTTGAACAGTAAATCCTCGCCAGCTTTTTTGCTAATACCATAAGGATTTTCTTTTTCAGCTTGAATCGAAGATGTGATAAGTATCGTTGATTTGTTGTTATTTTTTTTTAATAGTTCTAATAACTTGGATGTCAAACCATAGTTTCCATCCATAAATTCTGCTTCATTTTCAGGTCTGTTTACTCCGGCTAAATGAAATACGAAGTCACATATTTTGGTGTATTCTTCCAAATCATTTAAAGTATTATTTCTTGTATATAAGTATAAATCTTCATACCCTTGATTTCTCAACTCGGCTACTAAGTTTTTACCAAGGAACCCTGCAGCACCTGTTATAAGTATTTTCACTTACTATTCCACCCTTTCAATTCATCCTGAATATAAGGTAGTTCTAAAAGTTTACCTTTAATTTGCTCTATTGAAAGTCGGTATGTATTATGTGAGTTGTATTCCTCATCCGTTGAAAGTTTCTCATTACCTTCTTCAAAGTATTTATCATAGTTAAGATCACGATTATCCGCTGGGACTCTATAAAAACCTTCTAAGTCTTCTGCTACAACATGTTCTTCTCTTGTAAGGAGGGTCTCAAATAGTTTTTCACCGTGTCGAGTACCAATTATTTTAACTTCGTTATTAGCATTAAAAATTTCTTTTACAGCTTGTGCTAAGTCTGCAATTGTAGAGGCTGGAGATTTTTGAACCATAATATCCCCTGCATCAGCATTCTTAAAAGCAAAAACTACAAGTTCAACTGCTTCTTCGAGACTCATAAGGAATCTAGTCATACCTGGATCTGTTATAGTAAGTGGCTTACCAGCTTTAATCTGTTCTACGAAAAGTGGGATAACTGAGCCGCGTGAAGCCATAACATTTCCGTATCTTGTCCCGCATATGAGTGTCTTATTAGGAGAGACCGTTTTGGCTTTGGCAACAAACACCTTTTCCATCATTGCTTTTGAAATCCCCATCGCATTGATTGGATAGGCAGCTTTATCAGTTGAAAGACATATAACTTTTTTAACGCCATATTCAATTGATGCATTTAATACATTCTCTGTACCAATGACATTTGTTTTTACTGCCTCCATCGGAAAGAATTCACACGATGGAACTTGTTTGAGTGCAGCAGCATGAAATACGTAATCGACGTCGTTCATTGCATATTTCACACTTGCAAGATCACGGACATCACCAATGTAAAATTTCAATTTGTCATTATTATATTGCTTACGCATATCATCCTGTTTCTTTTCATCACGTGAAAAAATACGAACTTCTTTAATATCCGAATTTAAGAATCGTTCCATTACTGCATTTCCAAAAGACCCAGTTCCACCTGTTATTAATAGGATTTTATCTTTGAACATTTGATACCCTCTATTCTCATCATTCAAAATGACTCATTATTATTTCATACGAGTGCTTGGCTGTGTAATTTTCTTCCAAGTATCTCCTTGCGTTTATCCCCATTTGTTCTCTTGATTTAAACTCACATAACTGCTGTATTTTTTTATTGAATTGTTCAACGTCACCGCTCTCACACCAATATCCAAACTCTCCTTCTTCAATCACCTTCCCAATATCTGTGTTTACATCTGTTGCTGCCAGTACTGGCATTGATGCCTGCATATATGAAAGAAGTCTTGACGGGAAATTAGGTATTGTAAAACGTTTATCAAGAAATATTAAACCTACATCACAAGAATTAGCTAGAACTTCATAATCCTCTTTTGGTAATTGCTCAAATAATTGAGCATTAGTAGGTTTTTCTTTGTTGAAATAGTTATTAATCTTTCTAAACTCTGTACCTGATCCAGCAATTACAAAGTGTATTTTCTGATTAGTCTTGTTGGCTTTCAAACATTCAATTAAAAAGTCTATACCTTGTGGTTTTCCTAAGTTACCCCCATATATAAACACGGTTTTATCTAATGGTGTGTTGTATTTCGTCCTAATCCTGGATATTTCAGTTTCATCAAAGCTTATCTCTATCGGGTCTATACTATTAGGACATATCTCAACGGTGTGGGGTAATATTCCTTTGTTATTTTCTAAGACATAATCCACATTTGATTGGGACATACAACCAATGTAGTCTGAATTCATATATAATCTTTTCTCTTTATTCCTGAAATACCAGTAGATAGGACTATTCTTACTTATCATTTGTAAGTCTACAGCATTCTGTGGAAATATATCTTTTAGTAGGAGATATGACAAAGCGTTATCCCTATTTTTCACATATTGAATTACTTTTTCAAATGTGATCGGCGGAGTAGAATATATTATTAAATCAAACTTTACATCCTTAATATATTTTTTTATGGCTCTAAGAAATAATTTTTCTATCCTAACTGTAGATATTCCTTTTTCAATCACACTTACCTTAGTAATATTTCCTATCTTAACTCGAATAATGTGAACTCCATTTTCATTAGCAAATTCTGTAGCCTTATTTTGACGTTTTTCTCTAGGACTAACAACATAAACCTTATGTCCCTCATCTCTAAAACGTCGTAATAAGTCAGTGTATATACCTTTATCTTCTATATTATTTAATCTACCAATAGATAAAAATAAGATATTCATTTTCTCACCCTTGCATTGCAGATTTATTCTGTTTCTTAATACAGTTAAACTATGACTTCATTAATTTTTCACTATTAACAGTGTCTCTTTCTGGATTAATCCATTTATGAATTAGTGATTTATGACTCTGTAATTTCAATAATACTTCTAATTCTCTTAGCAGGCACACCAGCATATACACTATCCTTGTTTGTATTTTTTAGTACTACTGCACCGGCTCCAATAATAGTATTTTCTCCTATTAATGACAAACCTGTTACAATAGTACTTCCCATTCCCACAAAGACTTTATTCTCAATCTTTATTGATGCTCCCACCCCACTAAGTGTGGAGATTAAACACGCTTTACCGATACTTGAATGATGTGCGATTACAACATTGGGACTTATAATGCAAAAATCGTCAATCTTTACTTTTGTCCAAATATACGCATTTGCTTGGATATAAACGCCATTACCAATATCTGCACTTGGACTAATAACAGCTGAAGGGTGTATAAGTGTAGGTGTTTTCCCACCTAATTGGGTGATATCCATCATAATGTTGTACCTAACAGAATTACTGCCAATTGCTACAATAAAATGTTTGTTTTGTATCTCATGGTCTACTAAACCGGAGAATTTCCCAATGACTTCAATCCCCATTACAAATTCACCTATTTTTTTTTCATCCTCATCATAAAATCCTTTAACTTTATAGCCTAATACTTCAGCAAGTTCACACATAGCTTCACCATATGTACCTGCTCCCACTATATAAACGTCTTTCCTTTGCATTATTATAAATCCCCTTTAAATTTCTCCATGGTTACTGTTTCGCTACTGTTAACACCTTCTCGTTTAAAAACTTTTAATATGGTTTTTATTATTATTTTACAATCCAATACAAAGGAAATGTTTTCTACATATTGAACATCGTAATCAAACTTTTCTTCCCAAGTTATCAAGTTACGACCATTAACTTGCGCTAGACCAGATAATCCCGGTCTTACATCGTGTCTACGCTTTTGACGTTCATTATAAAGAGGTAAGTATTCAATTAATAACGGTCTAGGTCCTATTACTGCCATATCGCCTTTTAATATATTAAAGAGTCCAGGCAATTCATCCAACGAGGTAGAACGCAATACCTTACCAAACTTCGTAAGTCTTACGTGATTTGGCAATAGTACTCCGTTTTCATCTTTTTCATCCGTCATTGATCTAAACTTATACATCGTGAAAATTTCTTCATTAAGTCCTGGTCTATCCTGCTTAAACAATACCGGTCCACCAAGTTTAACTCTAACAAGAATAGCAACTATCAGGAGAATTGGACTTAATACAATAATAGCGATTAAAGATAATATAAAATCCATTAATCTTTTTACATACTTTTTAAAGAAGCCATTCATTAATCTTTCCACAACCCCTTAATAACATTTATAACTCTATCTAAATCAGAATCCGTCATCTTCGTATCCGAAGGCAAACAAACCCCATTCTCAAACAACTTCTCCGACACACCTTCACCAACAAAGTCATACCTCTCAAAGAACGGCTGTAAATGCATCGGTTTCCATACAGGTCTAGATTCAATATTCTCAGCTTCTAATGCGTTAAAGATATCAATGGGTCTAACCTTACCAGTTAAAATCATTGAACTTAACCAATAGTTAGGCTCATCCCACATATTACTTGGCATGAACTCAACACCTTCTAAATCTCCTAGCCTTTTCTTATAGAAGTTGAAGATTTCGGTTTTCTTTTCTACTCGCTGATCTAACACTTTTAGTTGACCTCTACCGATCCCTGCTGAAACATTACTCATTCGATAATTGTAACCTAATTCGCTATGCTGATAATGTCTTGCTTGATCTCTAGACTGCGTAGCCCAAAATCTAGACTTTGCTATCATTTCTGTATTATTAGAAACCAACATCCCGCCACCTGAAGTCGTGATGATTTTATTTCCATTAAAAGAAAAGATACCATAATCGCCGAATGTACCAGTATGTTGGCCTTTATAGTATGTCCCTAATGACTCTGCAGCATCTTCTATCACTGCTACTCTATGCTTCTTACAGATTGCCATTATCTTATCCATATCAGCAGATAGCCCATAGAGATGCACCACGATAACTGCTTTCACTTCTGGATACTTTTTAATCGCTTCTTCTAATGCTTTTGAACATATATTCCACGTTGCATAGTCACTATCTATAAAGACAGGTGTTGCGTTTTGATAGATGATCGGATTTGCGGTGGCTGAGAATGTAAGCGTTGGACAAAAGACGATGTCTCCTTCTCCTACACCAGCTGCTTTGAGTGCTAAATGGATTGCCGCTGTTCCTGAAGATAAAGCCGCGGCATCTTTTGAACCGACTATTTCCGCTAATTCTGTTTCAAATTTATTCACGTTCTCGCCTAGTGGAGCAATCCAATTTGTATCAAACGCTTCTTTTACGTACTCCATTTCATAGCCTTCATCACTCATATGGGGTGATGATAAAAATATCTTGTTATATGTGATTGCCGATTTCATCTTTCAGACTTCCTCTCGTTGCTAAATTAGTTTTTTAGTGACTAGTACTTAATTAGAAATAGTTTTTCTAATTAACTACTAACTCACTAAATAGGAGTTAGTATGTTTATTGATACAACAACTGTAAAGAGGTAAGAGGCTCGTGGCCTCTTCCTTATAATGCTTCCGCTTCTCTCTTCGGCGCTTCCACAAACTTCCGATTAGCCAACCCAACAAGCGTCTCTTTCAACTCTTCATTACTCATACCAGGCAACTTATCGAGTACATAAAGCTGCTCCGTCTCCGATATCGGCGTAGCCTTCCCAATATAAATCTTCGGAAAGACATGCTCACTCTGTCGTTCATTTTCATTCAACAACTCTTCAAACAACTTCTCCCCCGGACGAATGCCTGAGTATTTGATTTCAATTTCATCTTCTTCATATCCAGAAAGCTTTATCAAGTTCTTCGCTAAATCGATAATCTTGACGGGCTCCCCCATATCGAGAACAAATACTTCGCCACCTTGTGCAAGCGTTCCTGCTTGAATGACTAGGCGTGATGCTTCGGGAATGGTCATGAAGTATCTTGTCATTTCTGGATCGGTAATGGTGATTGGGCCGCCTTTAGCAATTTGTTGCTTGAATAACGGGACTACACTGCCTCGAGAACCTAAGACGTTGCCGAAGCGTACCGCTGCGAATTTCGTTTCGCTGTCTTTTGCTAAATTTTGCACAATCATTTCAGCGAAGCGCTTTGTCGCACCCATGATGTTCGGTGGGTTGACGGCTTTGTCGGTCGATACGAGAACGAAGTGGGAAACGCCAAAGAATCTAGCCGCTTCTGCTACGTTTTTTGTACCGAAGATGTTATTTTTGACGGCTTCCATCGGGTTGCCTTCCATGAGCGGTACATGTTTATGTGCAGCCGCGTGATAGATGACATCTGGCTTGAGTTCGCTCATTAAGTCAAATATACGCGTACGATCTTGCACATCTGCGATAACTGGACATATTTCTGTTTTTCCTGAAACCTTTTGGCGCAGTTCCATGTCTATAGTATAGATAGAATTTTCACCATGACCGAGTAGTATCAATTTCTTTGGTCGGAACTCGACTACTTGTCTGCAAATTTCAGAACCTATCGAACCGCCTGCTCCAGTGATGAGGATGGTTTTACCCGTTAGTTTTTTTGCAATAGCCTGCATATCGAGCTGTACTTCATCACGCCCGAGTAGATCTTCGATTTTGACGTCACGCATGTCTTTTACGGATACTTTTCCTGTCATCAAATCTTCGATGCGTGGAATCGTTTGCGTTTTGACACCTGTGTCGATACAACGTTTCATTAACTCTGTCATTTGCTGTTTCCCCATAGAGGGAATGGCAATGACGATTTTATCTATGTAATGCATGTCCACTAATTGCTGGATGTTCTTCGTTCCTCTGTAGACACGCATGCCGTAAATATCCAAACCTTCTTTCATTTTATCATCATCTACGAACACAACCGGTTGCATGCCGTATTCAGGATTATGAAGTACTTGTCTCGCAATCATCGTGCCTGCTTGTCCAGCACCTACGATCATCGTGCGTTTCATATCAGTGTTTTTGTCTTTGATGACAACATCTCGTACAATGCGCCACGATAGCCTAGATCCACCTATGAGTAGAACGTGAAGCATCCACGTGATAGCCAATGCGCGAACATAGACATCTTGTGTGAGGGTGAATTGGACCACGATCACTGCGAGGATAGTGAATGTGACCGCTTTGACAATAGACTTTAACTCACCTATTGATGCATACGACCAAGCTTTTCGATACAGTCCGTAATACCACGCAAAGAAGTGGTGGGCAATTTGTATCGTAATGGCACTGATGAGCAACATTTTATTAAAGAGAACAGAAGTAACTGGATGAAGCATGAAGTATCCGATATAGATCGACAATAAGACAATAATAGAATCGGCTGCAATCAGCATGGTCATTCGTTTGCGTACAGTCAAAGGAGCTCCTCCTTTCAAGTTGTGTTTCCATTACATATTTACTAGTTACTTTAGAGTATGAACATCTACCATACTAACAACCTATCCAATTAAATTCCACCATTTTCTAGTAACTGGTATCTCCGGTTCATAGATGGTGAGTAATTTATTGTGAATGATTTGTTGATTATTTAGCAGCAACATATCGACCGTGTCTCGATCCACTTTCTTTTCAAGGACTTCTAATCCTTTGTTGAATAAGAATGGACGGTTATCTGTATTATGCGCATCCGATCCGTACGCATGGATCAAGTTCGCTTCTATTAGCTGAAGAGACAACTTCTGGACATTTTTACCAAAGTGACCTGCAAGACTACCTGCCGTTACTTGTGCCAACGCACCGTGACGTACTAGCCGCTCTAGTCGCTCAGGCTTCTCGGCTATACCTTTATTGCGTTCAGGGTGTGCAATGATCGGCACGACGCCTTCCTCAAGTAATGACTGGATGATTTGAACGGTGTATGCTGGGACGTTTTGAGTAGGTAGCTCGAGTAGTAAATAACGGGAGTTTGCTATAGTGAGTATGTCTTGATTCAATAGATTTGCGATGAGATGTTCGTGAATCCGTACTTCTTGACCTGTGGATAGGGTCAGGTTGATGTCTGCCGCTTTAATAACGTCCCCAATCATTCGAACTTGGCTTTCTACTTCTTTCACGGGTACGTGATATTGCGGGCTATAAGCATGCGGTGTGACGACTAGATGGGTAATTCCTTCTGACGCTGCCTCTTCTACCATGCGCATCGTCCCCTCCATTGTTTCCGGTCCGTCGTCGACACCGAACAATAGATGGCTATGTATATCAATCATGTATGTCCTCCTAGCACTTTACTTTATTCAAGAAAAGTGAAAAGGCACAGGGCCCTTTCACTCGTCGTTTCCATAATACTGATAGTAATAATGATCCTTCTGTAGTATGAAGTTATTTAAGATCGTTCCTAAAATGTTTGCTTGAGAAGAGACCAATGCCTCTTTCGCTTTCAGCACACTTTCTTTTTCCGTAGTGCCTGCATTTAGAACTAGTATCGTACCTTCTGCTTTATTTGACAAAATCTGCGCATCTGTCACAGATAAAACGGGTGGTGCATCAAAAATAATCATGTCATATTTTTCTTTAAGACTTTCTATGAGTACGTCCATTGTCTTCGAACCTAATAGTTCTGCTGGATTGGGCGGAATCGGTCCACTTGTGATAAGGTCGAGCCCTTCTATATCTGTCTGTTGGATAATATCTTCGAGCTCCCACTGACGCGTCAATAAGTTGGATAGTCCTGTCGCATTCATTCGGGAAAATGTATAATGCGTCGTCGGTTTTCGCATATCCGCGTCAACTAGGAGCACTTTCTTTCCTTCTTGCGCAAAGACGACAGCTGTGTTGGCTGATGCTGTGGACTTCCCTTCTCCTGGTGTGGCCGATGTAAAAAGAATAGATTTTAGATCATGATCCGGCATGGAGAAGTTGATATTCGTCCGTACGGTACGGAATTGCTCTGACACAACCGATTTCGGGCTCGTTTGCGTGACTAATTTACGCGCGACGGACTGTTTAGGCTGTTTCTTCTTATTAAATATGCGCTTTTTTGACATGTGCACTTGACCCTTTCTTTGAAGCATCGGTTGCGGTGTTGACTAGTTTGTCAGAGATTGGACTAACTAGCCCAAGCACCGGTAAACCGAGCAATTCTTCAATATCTTGTTCCGTTTTCACTGTTGTATCTAAGTATTCAAGTAAAAACGCGATTCCTACACCGATCATGAGTCCGATGACTGCTGCGATCGCTACGTTCAGCTCTTTATTCGGCTTCACAGGCTTCGGATTTTCCACGTAGACGGCTGGCGATAAAATGTTTACGTTATCGACTTTCATTAAATTGACGATTTCCTTCTGGAACACTTCCGCAGTGGTATTCGCAATATCAACTGCTTTATGTGCTTCCGGATCTTGTACAGTGACATTCACAACTTGCGAATTTTGCTCACTATTCACTGTGAGCTGAGCGTTTAGCGCTACCGGTGTTATGTCCAGGTCCAATTGTTCTATTACTTGTGATAAGATGACTGGACTTTTAATAATGACATTATATGTATTGATCAGTTGTAAGTTCGTTTGAATGTCTTGAGAATCAAATGCTTGTTGCTCCGTTTTTTGTTGATTGACTAGTATCTGTGTAGAAGCTTGATAGATAGGGGTTAAAAAGAAATAACTAACGATTGCCGCAATGACTGCTGCCGCTATCGTAATTCCTATAATTAGACCTAACCGTTTTTTTAACGTTGAAAATAACTCCTGTAAACTAATGGTTTCTTCCATAATATAATATTGCTCCTTTTCGGCAAACTTGAGTATAGTATAGCATATAAGCATGGTGAAAAATATCGAATTACCATTTAAAACTAGGTTTATTGTTTAAAAATGTTATACTAAGCGTATGAGAAAAGCCTTAGCATTTATTATCGTCCTATGTATTATTGGTAGTTTATTTGTTTCTTCAAGTCAAACGTATGAACAGCAATCCCTGATTCCTACATTAGAAAATCTATTAACGAACAAGCCATTTGAAACCACACTATCCGCTTTGTCCATACCTTACTGGAATACGACGATTTCTGTAGAAGAACGCGGGTATTATCACTTCGTGGAATTTCTATTACGTAAAAGCGCACACTTTGTATTGTTCGGACTACTTGCGGCTGGAATTTTCTTATCGCTGCCATCGCGCTTTCCTAGATTCTTGATTGCAAGCATCATTACATTACTACTTGCATGTATTGATGAAACTCATCAATATTTCACAGATGGACGGACCGCCACCATTCGCGACGTCATACTAGACATGTCCGGCGCCTTGACATTTTTGATCATTTTGCAAATCGTAGCATGGTTGCGGTCCATAAAAAAGAACGACTAGTTTAAAAGGAAATCCTTTTAGACTAGTCGTTTTTCCATTTACCTGCCCATCGCTTTACTCATTATGCTATCACGACGCGCCTTTTTTTGTGCAGCGTATTCATCGCGAATGCTTTGTGAATACGATTTATCATATCCATTGGCCTGCAGATCTTTTTCAAGCGAGCTAACCACTCCATTAAATACAGCATCCGTCTGTGCCTCTAGACTATTGGCAGCAGACATATATTTATTGTAGAAGTACCCGTAATCGATACTCTCACCGTTCGCTTTTTTCGTACTGTATTCATTTTTCGCACGGCTGATCAACGAGTTGATCTTGCCATCAACTTGTCCTTGTAGATTGTTGACGGTGGGCACGTATTTTTGTTTGATCGACGCTACAGAATCCTTTTTAGCTGGTTTTGCGGATCCAGCATTTCCTGTCGTAGGTTTCGTAACGGCAGGATCTTTTTTATCTGATTGATTGCCAGTAGAAGAGTTTTTGTCTGCTGTGTTGCCTGCGCTATCTTTAGCTGGTTGTTTTACACCGTCTGCTTGACTAGTAGATGCGCCTCCTCCTGCAGTACTAGAAGAAGTTGTTTTATCTTCTGTTGCAGTGGATGACGAGACACCCGCTGTCTGCTGACCGTCCGTTTTTTCACCATCAGCAGTAGCCGTTTGTTGATTCTTTTCATCACCACTTGCCTCTTCGCCATCGATTACAAGCTTGGTTCCATTAGGCAAGACAATATCATACGGGTTGTCTATGATCTCATCCACTTCTTCATCCGCCACTTCATACTCTTTGAATTGGAAAATGTATAAGAGATAGCCCCCGCCTACAACAACTAGTGCAAGAATTGCCAATAAAAATATTTTAAACTTTTTCTTCATAAATAATCTCCTTTACAAGTTAATCCTATGTGAATTTTAACAGATTTTGAGAATGTTTGATAGCAGAAGATTACAAAACTAGTATACATACAACAAAATAGTAAAAGCCTTCTCAATATTTCGAGAAGGCTTTGTACGTTACTCGTAGAAAGTTTAATTAGAATGTAAATTGATACGTGCTATTGAATGATTTAGAATCGATCGAGCCTTTTACATTCAGTGATACTGTTCTTCCTTTTAGAACTTCTAGCGTTGAATCACCTGTTAGACCTACTTTAGCTAACGCTTTGTTAAACACCTGATCAAAGTCTTGGCTATTGTCTATATCTGTCTCAGTGAACGTAATTTCTTGTCCACCGATCACGACTGAAATTGTAGCTGAGTTGATCACTGTGTTCTTTTTCATAGCATTAAATATTGGTTTTGCCACAACAGAGAAGTCATTTACTGTACTTGTAGGCTTTTTGAGTTCTACATTGAACGTACTACCACTAAATGAGATAACTACAGCATCTGATGAAGTATTGACCTTCGCCAGCTCAGCTTGAATGCTGTTCTGTAGTAACTGCTCTCCAGTTGGGTCTACCGGTGGCGTTGGCTTTTCTGGTTGCTCTGGATTAGGTGTTTCTGGTACTTCTGGTTGCTCTGGGTTAGGTATTTCCGGTTGTTCTGGTGTTTCTTCTTTAAGCGCAACTTCTGTACGTACGACGAAAGTTGCCATCTGTCCTCTTGTCACCAATCCATTAGGTGAGAACGTAGTCGGAGTTGTACCCGTAGTAATATCTAGGGCTAGTAATGCCGCTACATACCCTGCATACGCATCCGTTGGTTTTACATCTTTGAAACGATTAGCAGCTAATGCGCTCTCTTCCAAGTCGAAACCTAGTGTAAGAATTTTAGCCATTTGTGAACGAGTCAAGTTAGCGTTAGGCTTGTACGACTTCACGCCTTTTTCTTCATATCCTTTAATATAACCTGCTTGAGCTAACGCTGCGATTGGGCCATAATACGGTGTCCCTTTTTTCACATCGCTGAAACCAGGATCTTTGACATTGGTCGTATCCAAATTCAATACGTGAGCTAAGATCTTCGCAGCTTGCGCACGAGTTACCGAAGCGTTCGGACGATATGTACCGTCTTCATACCCTTTTACTACTCCACGACCAGCTAATTCTAGTACTGGCTCGTAGTAATGCACTCCCGGTTTAACGTCTTTAAAGCTTACTGCTGCATTCGTTACTGCCGGTACTGCTGCAACGAATGCTCCAGCAGCGACTGTTGTCGCGAGAGTAGCTTTAAACAATTTGTGAGATGCTTTTGAACTCTTTTTCATGTAATCTACCTCCAGTATAATTTGTTTGCTTCAGAACTAGTTTAGCATAATTTACTATCTTTTGAATCGTATAACTTTTCCTGAGGCGCTAGTAATCGTAAACTCGTTATTTGAAATTATATTTATTCGGCCTGTTCGTTGGTTTTCCAACAACCGCATGGTCATCTGGTCGCCCGAAATAGAATAGACTCCTTCTTCAGTCTGTCCATCTAAAATTACTTGGCTTGTGTAATTCTTATTAAATATCGCCAAGAAATTTATACCTATGTAATCACCTTTCCACGTACCAAGGATCATATCTTGTATATTTATACTTTCTATAGTGAAATCCATCTCTACACCATCAGTTAAACCTTTACCATTTCTCGATTTGATACGATCCGTAACATGAAGAGTGTAAGTTTTACCTTCTTCATAACCGTTTAATGGAGCGGATAGTAGTAATTCTGTTGAATTGCCAAGAGCGACACTAGGTGCTGTTGCTTGTATATTGCCTCTCTCATCTACTACATATACATTTTTACTGGTTACCGTTTCTTCGTCTATAGGAAGACTAAAAGTAACTTTCCACTCCTTATTTGACGGTACGGGGTTTTCTTTCGGTGGCCACAGGATAGCAGCAGAACTGATTATAGGGAGTGTCATAGTTAGCATGATTATTGAAATAATTGAAACAAATAACTTTCTAGTCAACCTCATTTTCATCTTCTACCTTTCTAGTTGTGGATGTAGGGAAAATTATTACCAAAAGAGGTATGCGACAACTTTCATATATAACAAGAAAACTGCGAGTTAGCTCCAAACCCTCTGGAATTGACTCGCAGTTTCTTTTGTATACTGTTCTTAAGTTTTCTTCTCAAAACCTTAAAGAATGACCAACACTTTGCATTAAACACATTCTAAATGGTCGTAAGATAAACCTATTTACTTAGCAGGTATCAAAATTGTTAATGTGCCAGTAACTGTTTCATTAGAAGAAGTATCTACTAATGTCGTTGCAATCGCCAATGATTCAGCTCCGTTAGCAATTTGTTGTAAGAATGAAATTGTTAATGGCGTATTCGGATTCAAGCCTGGGATTAAATCATTAGCTGAAAGTGTATTTACACCTTTATTTAGAATCACTTCTTTACTAACTCCTTTAAATTTCAAAGTTAGCATAGAATCAGTAGATGCTGTAACAGTAGCAACAGTTGCTGTAGCTTCAGGTTTCAATTCAGATAGATCTAGTTTAGCACTCGCTCCTTCAACAGCAGTGAAGTTAATTAGATCGTTTCCTACTTTGATTGTAGCTTCTTTAATAGCTAGTCCAACTGTTACTTGTTTTTGAGCATCTGCTATTTGATTCGCAGCCTGATCATATTCCCCACCAGCGAATCCAAGATCTTTCGCGAAAGCAAGGTTAGCTGTTGCTGTGTCAACATATTCTTGTTTCTTAGCAATGTCTGACTCATTTGCTACTTTTACGTTCAAGCCAGAGATGTCTGCTTTTACGAAACTAATATACGTTTTAACAGTGTCTGCCAAGGCGTTTTTATTTTCATCGCTAACAAGCGCTTTTTGAACATCAGTCAGTGTATCAAATGCTGCTTTTGTATCTACGACTTGCTCACCGTTCTCAAGAAGAGTGCTTTCACCTGGAAGGCTAGTAATTAGTGTCGAGACTTCTTCCGCTGCTGCTTTGTCTTCTACAGTTGGCTCAAGACTCGCTCCTGGCGTCTTAAATGTCCACTTATCATTCGCAAATGTTGCTTTTACTTCAGCTTCTCCATCTTTGAAAGTGAACTCAGTTACTTCTGCTGGCACTGTGAACTTGCCATTTTCAAATTTCACTTCGTTAGACAAACCTGAAACTTCTCCTGAAGCAATATATGATACTACTTGAACTACTACCCCAGTACCCTCTACTACTGTACCTTCATCGTTTGCGTCTTTCTTAACAGTAACGCTTGTGCCTTCAGCAATCTTAGCACTTACTGGTTTTTTAGAAACAATAGTAGATGCCGCATTAACATTTACAGGATTTGTGAGAACAGCATCATCCGCAACATTCAAAATTGTAAATTCGTCCAACGTCAGATTCTGAACTGTGACGCCTGCACCTACAGTTAAGGTAACTGGTGTATTAACAATAATGTTATCACTGCTTACATTCTGATTCCAAGTACCTGTCTCAGCTGCTGCAGCAAGTGCTTTTGCAAATGCTTGGGGAGCACTTGGTGAACCAATGTTGATCGTACCGGTAACTTTCGCTGAATTGTTAACAGTCGCATTCGGTGTATCCACAGTAAGGTCGCCATTTATAGTCCCAGCCAAGTTCAATTCTTGAAGAGTATCAGACACAATTACAACATCTTCTTCGGTAGTAAAGCTAGAATCAAATGTAATCGTAGTAACATCTGCCTCACCTAAAGCTATCTCCAAATCAGTAGTGTTAGTAACTGTTTGCTCGGCGTTATACTTTAAACCTGCAATAGCAGTTTCAAGATGTGTTATAGCAGTTGTTACTTGCTCCTCTGTAGCTTGTGCGTTATCTAAAACAGCACTCGCTTCATCAAATGCAGTCATGAATACATCAAATGACTCAGATGTATATTTTGCTTCATCCGCGCCGATTTGACCTACACTACCATGTAGATTTTCAAGCTCAGTTTTGTCTACATCTGAAGGTGGAGTAGTTGGATTCTTCAGCTCTTGAATTTTTCGTTCTAATGCAACTAAATCTGCATAACCGTCGATCTCATCAACAGTTGCTCCTAAGTCAATTGCCTCAGCAATTAGATTCTTAGCTGCTTCTACCTTCGGTTCAGCTGCAATCGCTTCATCCTTAGTAGTTACTTCACCAATAACTGGAAGCTTGGCAATCGCCGCTTCTGCTGCTTTAATAGCTGCTGTTAAAGCTGAAACGTTAACCGTCTCTTCAAATGTAGCCTGTGCTGTTACGAGAGCTTGCTTTGCAGCATTTACCTCTTCAACAGTTGCTGACTCGCTATCCACTACTGCTTGGGCATCTGCTATAGCTTCAGTAAATGAATCATAGCTAGCTTGTGGATATTCTCCTACTGCATCGCCTGGTACTGCTTCTTTTAATACTTCGCTTGCTACGTTAACAACTTGAATCAAATCTTCTTTTGCTGCATCCACTAGTTCTTTATTAGCTTTTAGTTCTTCAATTTTATTATAAACATTAAAGAATTTCGTATAATCTTCGAGTACCAAGTTTGGCTCTCCACCAAGTTCAACAATAGCATCAACTAGTTCAGCTGCTGCATTCACTGCGTCTTGATCTGCAAGAGTCACATCATCAACAGATGGAAGTTCAGCTATCGCTGCGTCAGCTTTTTGAACAGCTGCATCGAGTGCAATGCTTCGTTCAAGCGCACTAATTTTCTCTTTTTCTACATTCACAAGCTCTTGTAAAGCCGCTTTAATCGTTTCATCTTTAATCGCTGATACTGAACCTTGAGTAGAAGTCAACTTGATGTTGGCATTCATAAGTGTATCTTCTGTTAAGTTTTCAGTAGCCGCTTGTAATGAATTAACGAATGAAGCTGCAATTACAATATTGTTTGCTGCATCCAAGTTAGCTTGTAATTCATTTTTCGCTTCTCCCGAAGAAAGTTCTTGAATCGCATTTGTCGCTTTTGTAAACGCAGACTGCGCTTCCAAACGAGCCTCACGATCAGTGACTAGTTTCTTAGCTTTTTCTGCAGAATCTACAAGTGCTTCATATGTTTGTGTTGCTTCTGTTGCCTCTGTTAACTTTTGTGCCGTTTCTTTCAAGTCAGCAATTTTTGCTTCAGCTACCTCTAATGCATTCAAGTTCGTAACGAAAGCCTGTTGTGCTTTAGTCAATTCACCGAAAGCTGCACGTGCCGCCTCTACTGCTGCTTCATCTTCAAGTGTCAACTCATCTAATGTAGGCAACGCATCGATTGCGTTTACTACTGGAGCAGCAGCAAGTTTAGCTTCATTCAGCTCGCCAATCTTCGCTTCTGCTTCTTCAAGCTTCCATACATTCAAGAAGTCTTCAACTTTTGCGCCTAATTCGATCGCTAGGTCATACTTTGTACGTGCTGCTTCCACATCTTCTTCATCAGCAAGTGTGATGTTTTTCGCGATTGGCAAGTTAGTCAAAGCTACTTTGGCAGCTTGGATTGCTTTATTCTTATCGGATAACTCTTCTTTAAGCGTTTCAATTTGCGCACGTGCCGCTTGTAGGTGATCAAGGTTTACGATAGCCTTGTCAGTCGCCCCTACTAGTTTCGCTGCTTCTACTTTCGCTTCTGCAGCAGCTACTTTGGCTTCGTCTTCAAGTGTTAAGTTCTTCGGGTTGCCAATCAAGCTGATTTGGCTGATGGCTTCGGCAATAGCTGCATCAAGAATTTCCTTCTTCAAATCCGCAATCTTCGTTTCAGCTGCCTCTAATGTTGCCAAGCCTTTAATAGTTGCTGAAGAATCTTTTGCTAGTGCTGCATCTACTGCTTCACGTGCTGCATTTACAGTCGCTTCATCGTCAAGTGTAATTTCAGCAGGAAGTTCAGCAATTGCTGCTTCTGCTACTTCTACTGCAGCTTGTACAGACTCCAGACCCGCAACAATAGTTATAGCCGTTTGTACAAAATCATTAAAATGTGCAAATTCTGCATCTGTCATGCCCAGCGTTTTTGCAATTTCCAGGTTATTTTCCGCACGATTTACAAGCGCTCTCTTTGCATCAAGAGTATCGGCATTATTAATAGCCGTGATAATGCCATTCGCTTCTGCTTGTGTGAATAATTTGAAATTATTAACCGTGGAAGTAAGCTTTGACTTCGCATCTGCACTAATAAGTTCTTTCACATCATCAGAGAGTTCATTATAAGCTTTTTGAACAGTCAAAACTTTTTGTCCTTCGTCTAGAAGATCCCTATCTTCAGGAAGACCACCAATCAACGTTTCAACCACGTCAGCCGCTTCTTCATTTGGATTCGTATATGTGAATTTATCGTTTGTAAATGTAAGATTCTTCCCGGAAACTATGTACTCTGTCCCCGTGTCAAATTGACTACCTTCAGATAGTGAAAAAACAGCAGTTTTATCGTCCTCGTTAAAAGATGTAAATTCTGCTGTTAATATTAGGTCCCCGGCTTTGAAATCGATTGTCTTATCAGTTAGATCAGACTCTTTAACTTCAGCATTACTAGGAAAAGATACAGTAACAGATGTTTCGTTAATCGCACTTACCGATTTCACAGCAACAACTGGAGTTGTCTTCTCACCAATAACAACATCCTCACCAGTAACTATATCAGTGAATGTTCCTTCAATATCGCCTTCGTTGTATTCGACAGCAGTATCATTGAATGGCTTTCCAGCATCTGCAATAGCAGCTAGTGTAGTGATTTTCTCAAGTCCTTGCGCTTTTAAAAGCACTTGAACATTTGCTGAACCATACTTGGTAAGGAGTATACCTCTTTCAATCTGAGTTAGATTGGACCAAACTTCAAATGTGTAATATGCACCTTTTTCATCTGCCTCAGAAAAATAAAGTCCACTTTTTGCTTCATCGTTTGTAGCGGCAAAACCTGGTGTTGGTGCAAATATTGCTGGAACAGCAACTGTTGCAGCAAGGACTGCAAATGGTAATTTTCTTTTCATTTTTTAAACCTCCATTTTAAAAAACAATTAATTCAAATCAATCTATACTTACTACTTCAAAGTTTTCATTTACGTCTGCACCAGTATCGATAATCTTTCCCGTTTCAAAATCCTTAAATTGTCCTGGAAGATCGTTTAACTGGTAATTTGTACTCGCTTCTAAAAACGGTTTTCCACTCTGAGCGATTTTTTCCAGAGACGTTATTTTATTCAAAGGTTGTAGATATGGCTTAATATTTGATTGTCCATACTTAACAATTAACAGTCCTCTTTGAGTTGATGTTAAATTGCTCCAAGTGGGAAAGCTATAATATTCTCCAGTTGAAGTTGTACTGACAAAATAAATACCTGACTCTATTTTAGTATCTGCAGCATGTGTTATAACAGTAGATGTGAAAAGTAACGAACCTGCTAAACCAACACTAAATAGTAATGAGGCTATTTTTTTCTTCATAATCAGTTCACTCATTCCTAAAATAAGAAGCTAGCCTAAGGAAAAACCCTAGTTCCTCCTAAGCTAGCTCTTAAATTTTATCTGAAATTATTTTGCAACTACGTCGACAACTTTAGTTACAATTACTTTACCTGCTTCATTCATTCCTTGCACAGTTACTTTATCAGTAGTGATGAAAGTATCATTATAAGTGAATTTCTTTGTAGCAGCGTCATAAGTTGCTGTTTGTGCTGGTACTTCTGGGTTGAATGATAGGCTTACAGATTTCACGTCAGCTGCTTTAGTTCCAGCAACTGTACCATCTATTGTGAAAATTGAAAGTCCTTCTACACCAGCAGACTTCGCATCTACAGTAACATTAGTGAACTCATAATCAGCTGGTAACGCAGCTTCTAGTTCAGCAATTTTCTTCTCAGCAGCCAATAGTGCAGCAACAGTAGCCGGTGCTACTAATTTTTGTTGAGCAGGAGTCAATGCATCATATGCAGTTCTAGCTTCTTTTACAGCATCTTTGTTAGCAAGTGTAAGATCCGCTACAGCTGGAAGTGCAGTGATTTTATCTTCAGCAGCTTGTGCCTTTTTAATGTCTTCAGAAGCAGCTACTAGCTCAGCCATTTTCGCTTCAGCCTTTTCAAGTGTTTCTTGTGTATCAGCTGAAACAAGACCTTTTTGAGTTGCATTTAATGCTTCAAATGCAGCACGTGCAGCTTCTACATTAGCTTTATCAGCAAGTGTCAAGCTTCCAACAGCAGGAAGTGCGTCAACTTTTGCGATTGCAGCGTCAGCAGCAGCTTTGTCAGCAACAGATGTAGCAGATGTGTCAGCAGGGCCTGCTTTAGTAGTATCTTGCTCGATGATATAGAAAGAAGTTGTGCTTCCTTTTACTTCACGAGTGATAGTAACTTTACCTTTTTTCAACTCTTTGATGAAGTCATCAGCAGTTGCGATTGGTGTGTTACCAAGACCTTTGTATTCATAAGTCACATCTTTTTCGCCAGCATATTTAACTGCATCTTTTCCGCTGAAAGTAAGTTCTTTCTTATCAGAGTTGAAAGATACCACTTCTCCAGTGTATAGATCAGAAACTGCACTTGTAGCTGTGAATGAAGCTGTAGCTTCCTTCGCAGTGAATGCATAGTCCTTATCGCCATCTAAAGCAACACCAGTAGCAACCACGCGTACTGAAGCGTTTTTATCCATTGTTGGTTTTAGATTAAGATCTGTATTGCCAACCCATGCTTTTGTTGCTTCATTCCAAGTTTTCTCATAAGTAACAGTATAGCTACGATTCGGAGAAATTACTTGCTCATCAACACCGTTAGCCGCAAGAACTTTTACATCGTTAGCGCCTGTATTGAATACAGTGTAAGATGCTTTTTTGATTGAAGTGTTTTGAACTTTTTTGTTTGATTGGTTAACTAGTTCTGCTTTAAACGTTGCAGTTTCGCTACCTTTGAATTCTTTTGTTTCTTTACCAGCTGTGTTGTAAACTTTCAATGCCGCGCCATCTAGGTAAGCAGCTTGGAAGTAAGAGATTTGACCAATTACATTTGGCTCACCTTGATCAAAGTTACCTTCTACAGCGTTTGGAGTGTTTACATCGATCCAAGCGATAGGTGTTGCATAGTCATTCACTTTATCAGAACCGATAACGAATGTTGCTTGACCTTTGCTGTCAGTTTTCACAGAGATTTTCTTAGCTTTGTCTCCAGTGAAGTACTGTTGAGTGTTGTCGTTATTTACTTCGATGAATTTAGCTTCAGTGTTAGTAGAGATCACACGGTCTAAGTCTTCATTGAATGCAACGTTAACGATTTCGTTTACTGCAATGTTGCCGTCTTTGTTTTTAACAGTCAACGTGTATTTACGACCGTTAGTTCCCTCAGTTGCTGCAACTTCACCGTTTTCGCGAACCATTTCAAGAGTATACTCTGCTTGGTTAGCTGAGAATGTTACTTTTGAAGCAGTAGCTTGAAGATCAGATGCATCGTAAGTGTAATCTTTAGTAGTTGCAGTATTGTAAGCAGCGAATACTACTGGAGTTACTGATGTATTTTTACCAGAAACAGTGAAAGTAGCTTCACCTTTTGAGTCAGTAGTGATTTGTGCAGCTCTTGTAACTGTACCGTTTGATAATTGAGCAACATCTACGCCGTTAACTGTAGCGTCTTTCAATTGATCAGGTGTTACTTCGATGTTCTCTTTGAAAGATACATTCAATGTTTGGTTAGCTACTGGCTTACCAGTTGTAGCATCTTTAGAAACTACTTTGTAAGTTTTGTTAGCGCCATTGCCGATTGTAGATCCCGCAGTTACGTCTTCAACTGCAAGGATTGTGTCAACGCCCCAGAATACATAACCGATGCTGCGTACTGTTGGAGCACCTGTTGGGTAAGCTGTTACTTGATCTTGTCCTGCAGAGTATTGAGTGTAAGAGAATGTTGCGATTCCATCTTCGTTCGTCATAGCTTCGAAGACTTGGTCTTTGTTCGTTGTGCCAGTAGTGTTAGCTTTCACGTTGAAAGTTACAGGGATACCAGCTTTTTTCACGCCAGTGTCAGCAGAAAGGATAACTTGTTGTCCAGTTTTACCTTGTACTGATTGGTTAGTGATTTTGATAGAAGTTGGAACTGTAGCTTCGATACCAGTGAATGTACCGATTGCTTTGTCGTTCAACTTCACTGTGTACTTTTCTCCACCCTTTTGAGTAGCAGTTGTCAATACAACAGTTTTATCGTCAGTTTGTTTTACAGCAGCGTTAGCTACAGTCAAACCATCGATTGTGAAGTTAAGTGAGTTAATGTTCTCAACTTTGTCCTTCATTGTTACTTCAACTGTAGTAGCGTTGATGCCTTTAACAGATGCAACTCCAGGAGCTACAATTCCGCCACCAATTTCATCGAAGTCTACTAGAGTAGTCTTGTAAAGGAATGAAGCGAACTGCGCACGAGTTGTTGTGTTCTTTGGGTTGAACTCAGGTGCAGCTGGGTTTGTGATGTCGAAGAAGTCTAGAACGTCGATTGCCGGACGAGCTTCAGCTTTCGCTTTTCCTAGGTCTGTAACGTCTTTGTCGAATTCTTGTGCATTCACGTATGATACTAGGTCAACGTCATATACGCGGTCGAATGCACGTACAAGAACGATTGCCATGTTTTCACGAGTGATGTCGCCGTTAGCATCTAGTGAACCGTCTGGTTTACCAACGAATACTCCGTTGTCATACACTAGTGCAGACATTTTTAGAAGCTCATCGTTAGATGTAGTCTTCAAGTCTGAGAAACGTGGTTTAGTTTTGTAATCAGTAGGTACGTCATACCCTTCTGCGATCAACCATTTACCCATCAATTTTACAACGTCAGAACGTGTAAGTGTTTTGTTAGGTTGGAATGTGCCGTCTGGGTATCCTGAGATTACACCTGCATCAGAAAGAGCGTCGATCGCTGCTTTGTGTGAGTTATTGTCTTTTACATCTGTAAATTCAGCCGCGAATGCTACTGGTGCTACTGCTGATGCTACTAGTGCAGCTGAAGCAGCCCCTACTACAAACTTGCGGTATTTCGTTGGTTGGTTAGCCATTAAATAATTTCCTCCTCGTAATATCTCTTGTTTTTGCCTATTACTACCTATGTATGAGAGTAGTAAGCATTACACATTAAAGTATAGATAAGAATGTGCTAAAAGTCAATTAAATCTTGAACTAGATGATAGTCTAATAGCACGGTATGACATTTTATTTTCATACCATCTACTATTGTATCGAAAGATTACCAAAATACAAGTATTTTCCATAGCGTTTTTTAAATACAGTATCTTGGTCACGCAAAGTATCTTTGCCAAACAAAAAGGCTTGAACAGATGGGAACTGTTCAAGCCTTTTTGTTTGCGGTCAACCAACCGTAACGCTTTGCACGTATCGTGCTATATGCTATAGAGAAAATTATCCTTACAACTTCGTATTCTATCACCAAGTTAACTAGATTACAAGATAGTAACTTAATAGTAGTAAATTTCTAAACTTACTAGTGTTAATTGGTTGACGTGTTTAGTAGATTTATTTTGGAATAATAGAGAGCTAGAAATATGAGTTGGTGGGTTGGGGTGAAGGGGGTATTTTGAATCATTCTGGAGGCAATGAGCTAATTATTTTTATCTTTGAACCTGGTTAAGTTCAATGTTTTTTACAACTATAATCCTAACTTCAATGACCATAAATAAGTATTACCCACTCACATTGTAAGGGATTGGGGCGAATCCTGGAGGATCAGCCCGATCAGAAGAGACAACCAAAGAGAGCAACGCGACCTCACTGCGGGCTCATAAGACACGCATCCCCTCCGAAGCGCCAACCCCAACCCAACAGCCCCTATCAGCCTTACCTTCCTAAATCACTTCTTCCGATACACCTCTACCAAAAACTTCGGCAAATTCATTTGTCGTTTGATCCGACTCGGTTCAAGCAATAATCTATATAACCATTCTGCTCCTGCTTTTTGGAACACAGCCGGTGCTCTTTTAATATTCCCTGCTAGCACGTCGAATGATCCACCTACTCCTTGGAACACCACTGGATGTAACTGATCGCGGTATTGTTCAATCCACTGCTCTTGCTTCGGTGAACCCATCGCAACGAATAGTATATCCGGTTGCGCTTCGTTAATAGTGTCGAGTATGACTTGTACATCTTTTTCATAGCCGTGCTGGACACCAGCGATTTGGATGTTTGGATGCATGACTTGCAATTTCGCCGCCGCTTCTTCCGCCACTCCAGGTTTCGCGCCGTAGAGGAAAATGCGTTTTCCGCGTGTTGCGGCTTCCTGTACGACGCGGTCCATCATGTCGATTCCTGTAACACGCGAACGAATCTGACCTTTTTTTAGCTTAGATGCGAGAATGACGCCGATACCATCCGGGATTTGGAATTCCGCCCGATTAAGCAACGCTTTCAGTTCTGGATCTTCTTTTGCTTTCATGAGCTTTTCCGGATTGATCGCGACGATGAGTGATTTCTTTCCTTCTTCGATATTCTCGAACACTTTCGGAATTAGTTCATCGTAGTTCTCCGTGTTGACGGAGACGCCTAGTATTTCTTCTTTCATTTGTATAGCTGCCCCTCTTTTTTGCCATCCCCTAATTTGAAGAAGCGATATTCCGCTTGTTCCCATGCATCCGCATCGAGTGCATTTTTCGTATCCAACATGATCGGTCTTGGCTGCTTCGTCTGCAAGTCTGCCGGATTCAGTTCCTTGAATTGGTCATGGTCTGTAGTTAATAGAAGAAGATCCGCTGTGCCGATTGCTTCTTCTAGTGTAGCCACTTGCGTCGAATGCTGTAATTCTTTGATATGCGGATCGAATGATACGACGTCTAGACCGAGTTGTTGCAGAGAATCAATTACTTTCGTTGACGGGCTTTCACGCATGTCGTCGACGTTCCCTTTGAACGCAAGACCAAGAACCGCCACTTTACCGTTTTCGATATTGTATTCTTGTAGCAAGTGCTGCGCGCGCTTTGCCGTATACATTGGCATGCCATCATTCGTTAGACGTGCTTTTTTGATGATGTCCGCTTTTTCAGGTGCTAGTTCTACTAAGAACCATGGGTCAACTGCGATACAGTGACCACCGACGCCCGGGCCTGGTGTATGGATATTGACGCGTGGGTGGAAGTTTGCAAATTTAATTGCTTCCCAAATATCCACATCGATACCTTCTGCGATTTTTGCAAGTTCATTGGCAAATGCAATGTTGACGTCGCGGTATGTGTTTTCCATGACTTTAACAAGTTCCGCTGTTGTTGCGTCCGTCAGATGAATTGTTCCTTTGACGAATACTTCGTAGAGATCTTTTGTCATTTCTGCTGATTTCGCATTGATTCCTCCAACGATCCGGTCGTTGTTGACTAGTTCTTCGAAGATTTTACCAGGGATTACGCGTTCAGGTGAGTGAGAGACGAATAGCTCTTCACCGATGATCAGATCCGTTTTGCGTAATTCAGGCAGCATGATGTTTTCGACAGTCTTTGGTGGGACTGTTGATTCCAAGATCACGAGTGCGCCTTTTTTGACGAATGGCACGATCGATGCGGTTGCCGCACGGATGAATTCCAAGTTCGCTGTGTTGTCTGGATTGATCGGTGACGGGACAGCAATGATGTAGACGTCTGCTTCTACTGGTGTAGTCGATGCTTGGAAGTGTCCTGCGTCTACGGCTTTCTCGAGACGTTCTTGTAAGCCGTTTTCTTCTATATGTAGTTGTTTATTGTTGATCAGTTGTACGACGCGTTCGTTACGGTCGACGCCGTGTACTTGCAGGCCGCTGTTTGCGAACATGACGGCAGTTGGGAGGCCGATGTAACCTAGGCCTACTACGCATAATTTCTTTTCCATAGTGTATGATACCTTCGCTTTCTTGTTTTAGGTTGTGTTGACTTATCTTTGTGAGACTTTTTGTTGGGGGTGGGATCTACACTACAGGCGGACGCTTTCCCGAGGGCGTGGCCCGAGCCGCTTCCCTCACTTCGTTCAGTCCAGGGTCTCGGACTCACGCTGATCCTCCGGGAGTCGCCGCCTTTCGTTCCGATCCTACCTACAGTGTGGTGGCAGTTACTGACCACATTTTACATTGTGTTGAGGTCTCCGTTTCAAGATCTCAATACATTTAAATTCAAACAGAAAGGATGAATCTCTTCATCCTTGGATTTTAATAGTTACTCTTAAAAATGATAGAGTTCTTAAGGTTTTTACTCTTCCACAGAAACTCCAGTGGAGCACACAGTGGATCGTAAGCGGAAGGCGGCGACTCCCGATGGATCAAGCCCGATCAGGTGAGACCACTAAAGGAGCATAGCGACTAGGGGGCTCACCGCGGGCCCATGGGAAAGCGTCCGCCTGCAGCGTCGATCCACGTTGCCTTACCCTACACTCCATCTAATAGAAATAACATCAAGTTTAATTTTATTCCATCTATGACAGTATACCAACTTCTCTACCGCATCACCAATTTATTTAGCTCGTGCCGGTACGCGCGCTTGCACGGTATAAGGTGTATACGTCCCCTTCACCACATTCAACCCATTAGCGCCTGCTATGCCCGGGTGAACGATGAGCATATACTCCGCGCCAAGCGCCATTGGTTTCGCTGGCTGGATCGTCATTGTTTTCTCATCACTAGCCTTTTTAGCCGTTTGTATAGAGACGCTTCCGAACTTCACAAGTTCCATCTTGTTGAAACTTTTCGCTGGACCGAAGTTCATTTTCTGCGTGAACTCGACGTTGAATACTTTTGATTGTGGTACGTCTGTTGGTCCTTTGATAAACTGGTAACCTTGTGCAACTAAGTCAGATGTAACGAGGCGTTTGTGCATGCCCGCGTGCTCCGTGCCGGGTTTCATTTTAATATTCGGCTCGACGCCTTTGTGTTGTACCGGCGTTCCTTTAGGTCCTGTGTAGTGACCTGTTGTTAGTTTCAGTGCGCCACCGTTTTCTAATTCAAATAACGACTGGACGCTACCTTTTCCTTTTGTGGTCTCCCCTACTACGTTCGCTGCGCTTTGGTCTTTGAGGCTGACGGTCACAATTTCAGAAGCGGATGCTGAGTAGCGATTGACGAGTACGTACGTGTCTACCGGGAATTGATTTTTCGCTGGGACGACTTTACCTGACTGTGTGCCCATGCGCGTTTGCAATTTGTACGCCTCTTTTACTCTCGGGAAGAAGCCTAGTAATTGCTCGGCGCTGTCTACGTAGCCGCCACCGTTAAAACGTAAATCGAGGATCAATCTCTCCGCTCCTGCCGCTTTCAAACGCGACCAGTGGGCGTTCACGTCTTCTTGTAAATGCGCAGAGAATGACTTAATTTTCAAGTATCCGACGTTTCCGTACATCATATTCGAACTCACATTGCCTGGATTGTGCGGCGCCGCAATAGTTGCAACTTGTACCGGTGCTTCGGTGCTTGCGTATTGATTGAGATAATCATTATATTCAGCTGGCGTCATGTACACCGAGTATTCGTCGAGCTGACGTACGACTTCGGTGACGTTTTTTGCATTACGAAGATTAGTAGGTTTGTCGCCATAATAGTACAAATCGACAATTTCTTTCACTTCGTCAAGAGTCGCGGCTTCGGTGGCGGGTGTTAAGCAGAGCCATGCGAAAACAGCCATTACTGCAATAAGGGTTTGTTTCATTGCGCTTCCTCCTTTATTCGGTGGGGTTGGTAAAAGTATGTATCTTTAGACTATACCCTATACACCAGCGCTTAAGCGGCTAACTATAATTATTTTTTAGTATATAGTGTCACCCAATAGATTTTACCATCTGAATCGGGTGCCGTGCCTGCTCCCATATGCGTAAATACGGGACTTAGGAGATTCTCCTTATGCGCCGGAGATGCTAACCAAGCATTGGTAATTTCCAGCGCGTCAGTAAAGCCAGCACCAATGTTTTCACCGTAAGCCTCCCATTTATAATCAAACTTATCCAACATCTCTACAAGCGTGCCATGTGTCGGCGTGATATGTGATAATTCCCCGAGTTTCGCCAAATCTTCTGCTCTTGCGCTAGCCATGCGATTAAGTGCAGGATCCGCCAGCAGATTGCTTACTTTGGCGTCTTTCCGTTTGATATTCACATTGATAATTGACTGTGCCGCTAATGAAGGCTGCTCTGGTTCTGGTTTAGGCGGTACGGGTGTCGGTTTTGGCGGCTCCGGTTTTGGTGCTGGTGGTTTTGGCGTCGGCTTTGGTGGTACCGGCTTCGGCTTTTCAGGTGACGGTTTTTGATTATCAGGATTCGGCTTAATCAAGTTTTTATCTCTGTCGACATAGCCTTTCTTTTGATTATCATACGTAATCAATCCTTTTTTGCGATTTTCATCGAATTGCATCGTACGGTATAAGAATGCAGCCAATTGGCCACGCGTGACCGGATCATTCGGATTGAATTTCCCACCTGGACGCGTCGTGGTGATATTCAGTTCGGCAATCGTAATAATGTATTCATATGCGCCACTGCTCTTCTTGACATCATCAAAGATAATGAAGTCGTTGTCATCCGTGACAATATGATAGCCAAGAACCAACAGTTTCGCCATTTGGCCACGAGTAAGTGGTTTATTCGGATTGAATTTCTCCGCATTCTTAAACAGACCTCGCTGTGTCAACGCGCGAATATGATCATACGACCCGTTGTCTTTCGTTACATCCTTGAAATCCATTTTATACGCATGGCTCGGTTTCGCCCCAATAGAAACCGCAATCATCTTCGCTGCCTGAGCCCGAGTAACCGGTTTATTCAGACGATATGTATTGTCAGCATAGCCTTTAATGATGTCATTGGCTGCCATATACATCACCGCGTCGTAAGCATAATGCTTCTCAGGTACGTCCTTAAACGGGACAGCTTTCGCAGCTTCTGCTGGTACAGAAGTAGCTATTCCCCCTGCGGACACAGCGACGCTCATTGCTATAGTACTTAAGAATATTTTTTTGTTGCAAACTAGACTCATATAAACGTCCTCCTTTTGTTAAAGTATACGGGATTTGGCAGGTGGTTTGGTAGGGTATTGGTGAAATTTGTTGTATTATTTGACTTTTTGTATATTTTGGGGTGGGGGTTATGAGCGGTTGGGCTGTAGTTATGAGCGGATGTTCGTTTGTATAGAGCGGAGTACTGGATTGATAGAGCGGTTGATTGAGTGGATAGAGCGGGTGGCCGTGGGGATTGAGCGGATAGCCCGAAACATTGAGCGCGTTGGAGTTTTGAATGGTAGGGATCTCTTTATGAGCGGTCGTGCCGTGGTTATGAGCGGATGGTTGTTTTTATAGAGCGGAGTACTAGCTTGATAGAGCGAGTGATTGGGTGGATAGAGCGGGTGATTGGGTGGATAGAGCGGGTGACCGTGGGGATTGAGCGGATAGCTCGAAACATTGAGCGCGTGGGAGTTTTGAATGGAAGGAATCTCTTTATGATCGGTCGTGCCGTGGTTATGAGCGGATGTGTGTCTACATAGAGCGGAGTACTGGCTTGATAGAGCGGTTAATTGGGTGGATAGAGCGCTTAGGCGTCATGATTGAGCAGATAGCTCAAAACATTGAGCGTGAGCGTTAGTTGATTTCAATAAGAAACCAGCGCACGAAGAGCTTATGCACTGGTTTGATTGCTTTTACAATTTCAGATTTTCTGTTTGAAGAAGTCTCGGAGAGAGTTGGTAGATCGCGTTGCGCTTTTTGCCGGACATTTCGGTGAAGGGGTTGGCTAGCATTCGTTTCGCTATGTGGCGGGAGTGGATGTTGGTGAAGTGGCGGAATTGCCGGTTGGTGAGTTGCGCGCCGCCAATGCAGTACCATTCGGCTAGCGTGGCATGATGGGCATGGCGATCGATATGGCCACACGCTCGGCACTGCCAACTTCTAGTCCGCCACAGCATCGTTAATTGTTCGCAATTCGGGCACGTAACACCGCTTGCCAGATCATTTATGGATAGTGCATATTTTTCGATTAGCGGAAATGGGTCGTAATGGCGGTGTGTTTTTAAGAGTTCATTCGCTAATCTAGTAATCTGTTTTGCGTTCAAAATATCTGCCTTCATTTCTAAATTTCTTAAACGGTTGGGGATTTCATACGAGAATACGAGTCGGTGGGACGATGTGTTTTCGATGGTGAGCTCGTTTTGGTAGGCGAAGACGATGTAGTCGACGAGGGGAATGTCGATGTTGCGCGCTTGCAGCCAGCTGGCGAAGTAGTGTTTTTTGCGTTCCATTTCTTCGATTGGGCTTCTCAGGACGGTGCGTTCCCCGTTGACTGATTCGCGGATGAATTGTGTCGGATTTTGCTTGATGTGCAGTTTGCCTGCGATGTTTTTGATTTCGAACAGGATAATGGTGCTCGGGGTAATCAAGATGGAGTCGATTTGGAAATAGGCATGCTCGTGTTTCAAGAAAATATCGTGGAGGATTGCGTGCGGATACGGCGGGATGAAGTCTCGTAATTGGTAGTCGAATTCCCTCTCCCCTCCAAACCCTGCATTGCCGTTGTAAAAGTCGGTGCGGATTTTTTCATACTTGTCGTGATTGACCGGCAAGCGTTTTAATAGCGCCTGTTGGCCGATGATCAGCTTGGGGATTGTGCGAGTTTTGTAGAGTATGGTGGTTCACCTCCCTATTATGGATTGTTGGTGCGTGTATATATTGTAGCAAGAGTGTTGGTTGTTGGGAAGTATTGGGATAAATTCAATTTCGGATGGATTATTGGGGGTGAAATTGGATTTTAGCTCGGATTTGTTGGGGAAAATTCAATTTTCACGGTGTGAAGAGTGATTTAGGGTGTGAATTTGTTTAAAAATATGTCTTTAGTCATGTGAATTTTGGGGGCTATGAGCGGTTGATTGGTTTGATAGAGCGGTGGTTGGATGCGATAGAGCGGATAGACGGTCATATAGATCGGTTGGGCCTTGGGATAGAGCGGTTCGCTAGGTGGATAGAGCGCTTAATAGAAAGTTTGAGCGCGCGGCTTCGCCTTGCTGGTTTTAGTTCAATACAATAGTCGTATGAGCGGATCGCACGCTTGATAGAGCGGGTTAGCGTGGGCATTGAGCGGATACGTGGGTTGATAGAGCACTCAAGTATGTGGATTGAGCGGACAAGGAGTTTGATAGAGCGCTTAAAGAAATGTTTGAGCGCGGCGGCTTCGCCTTGCTTAATTTAGTTCAATACAATGTCCATATGAGGACCCTCCAACGCAAAAACGAAAAAAACTGCCCCCTAAAGGGCAGTTTTTCATCGTTTAATCAAATACCGTACATAGTGTTGCCAAGGCGTTGTTTTCCATTGTTCCCATTCCGGCAGATAGAGCGGCAGTGGGTGGAAGACGGATTGGTGCTCGAGGCTGCTGTCTAGATCGTCGTTGTGCAATGCGATCACTCCTGGTTCGACGCCCGTTGTGAGGACGGTTCGATCAAGTGATGTGAATGGTGCTTCGACTGTGTTTTGGACTGCTCGTCCATTGTTGTCTAGCGTCCATACTTTCGCATTGTTCTGGTATTTATCCGTTAGCCAGTTCGTTTTGACACTAACGACTTGATTTGCTTCATTTGTTTGAATAAATGTGTTGACGTTCGTGCCGAATGGCAAGTTCATTTGCTCGTCGTACGGTGCTACGCGCACTTCGTAATACGCTAGTGGATTGTCTTTTTGTGTATTGCCTAAGGCTTTATACGCTTCTAGCCATTCGTCGTCTTTCGCAGGCACTTTGGATACCGATACGACGACTCCGTTAATTGTGGAGATGTTATTCGGGTAGTCCGGTGTGATGCGTTCTTGAGCTTCAGCCAGTTTCTTTTGTTTATTCGTTAAGACAGGTTTGCCTTCAGGTGAATCATTTACTTCCGGATTAGACATGGTTCCGTCTGTATTTGTTGTTGCATCATCTGGATTCGGAGTGTCCGTTGTTGGCGTCTCCGTGTTCGGCGTAGTTTCCGTGCCTGAGTTGTTATTGTTCGAACTGTCAATGCTGCTGTCCGGTGAAGATACCGGCGTATCCGGTTGATCGATTGAACCGTCCGGGTTACCCGATGTGCCGTCGAAATTCTCTTCAGGAGCATTCGAATTACCAGCTGGTGGTTCTGTATTCGTTCCGTCGATTTCCATTTTCGGATCGTCGTACGGTACGGTGCTCGGTGGTACGCCGTCAGCAGATAGAGACGCTACGGATTTGCCTTTTGCACTGCCGATTCCGTCTTCTGTGTCTTCAGGTTCTATTGGTTCTACTTGATCTTCTGGTTGTTGATTTGGATCGACTTTCGGTGTGAATGGTGTTTGGATTGAGTCGTGCTGGATCGTAACCGGCGCGCCCGTTTCCACGTTTGGCCATTCGTTGTCGAGAACGTATGTGACAATGGTCTGGTCGGTGCTGTAAATATCAATAGATGGTGATTCGCTATCACGTTTGATTGCTACGACGTAGCCGCTGACCGGACTTGTCAATGCAGATTCATTCGGTATTTCAGCGAGCTGCGCTTCGACAATTTCCGTTTTTCTTTGCACTTCTGCGAGATCACGCTCCGCTTCCGCAATCGCTTGCGCATACGTTCCATCTTCTCTCACTTCAATTCCGACATTCAAATTGACACGCACTTTTTTCTCGTCGTTCGTATCGTAGTAATCGCTGTCGTTTTTCGAACCGCCCGCAGAGGACTGTTCATACTCGAGATTACTGATCGTTTGTGAAATCGAAGACGACTGGTTTTGCAACGCGGATAGTTCCGAGTCTAATTCATTGCGTTTAGAATCGATGTGATCCACTTTCAATGAAGCGAGCTCCGTTCCAAAGTCCACTGTCTCCCCTTCTTGAACGAGCCATGAATCAATTGTCTGGTCGTCTTTCAGGTAGATCGTATGCAAATCTTTTGGCGAAATGAACCCTTCTTTGTCGAGCTCTTTCTTGTAATCATCCGCAGACAGCCGTTCGTACTCACTGACGTACTGCGCTTTCGGGATGACACTTTTTTCAGCGAACACCAAATACGTGTTCAATGCTAAGAACGCTGTAACGAGGACTGTCACGATGATGTTTTGTGTTTTCATCTTATAGTCCCCCAATCATTAACAAGTTCAACATTTTTTCGATAGGAGCAAAGCCAACTGCCGCTGTGATCAATGCAAAGACCACTTGCAAGGCGATCAACATCCACAATGCCTGCTTGCGGATACCTGTATGCTCTACAACTTCTTCACCGACAAGTGACGTTTCCACTTTCGAGAAGCTGATGAAGCGATACTGAACCGCCACGATCAATGCAGAGAAAATCGTAAGTTGATTGACAAATAGAATGATGTACCAATTATCCAAAAATGTTACCGCGAGTGGTCCGAATGAAAGAATCGAAACCGCTGATGTTTTTCCAGCAACCGCGAAAATCAGGAAGTTGATGAGTTTTTCAATTAATAATAATCCCGTGACCACTAGCTGCAACTTCAGCAATGGCTTAAACGGAATTTTCGTCAGCATGCTTAAAATCCATGCGACGCCCCAGAAATGGAACGACATGTAGATGATAGCCCAGAGTATGGCGCCGACTAACGCGGTGATGCGGCCGATGGTGAAATCATCGAGCGAACCGTTCGCCAAAATATACGTCATCGTCCCGGTATTCATGCCCCACATATCGCGGAGGACGAACAGGATGATGCCCAAAATGAATACGCTAAACACACGGCGTTTGAATCCAGTGACGGTGCTTTGCCCGATTTCAACGGCAAGCCGGTCAGGATAAACTAACGAACGCCAGTAACCGTAAGTAGAATACATATGTACTTCTCCTTTGCCTCCAACTTATCCACTGATTATATCAGTTTCTATCTCTCTTACTTTATCAAAAAATGACGGATTTGCAACGAATGTCTCGTTTTGTTGCAGAATTTGGCAATAGAATTGGAGATTTAAACGCTGAAAAGGAATAATGAAGTTACATAGCGCATGGGATTTCCGCTTCAGATGGGGGACGCTTTCTGGAGGGCGCGGTCCGAGCCCATAGCTGTCAACTTAAGAATTCACAGTAAATTTATAACCCGCATCCCATGCACTATACATGGTTTACTAGCTTGATTAAAAGGGTAAGATCTTTGTAAGCACGCTAAATAAACGACGCTCTCGTGTCGTAAA